>JACMMP010000012.1 GCA_014378995.1 Hyphomonadaceae bacterium | reverse complement strand
GGCGCACAAGATCGTGCTCGCCTAGGGCGTCGTGGTCGCTTCGCTTCGGATTTGGCATGTCCATTTCGGCTCAGCCTATCAGATCTAAGCGGTTTTTGCCTGCCAAGTTAGAAATTCTGGGTCTCATCACGGGAACTTCCGCCACACCTACAGCATCCAATGCCCGAGTGGCGACGGCAGCACGTATTCCAGAGCCGGTCGTCGACATGCTGAGAGGAGGTTGTCGTGAGCGAACCCATATTGCCGGTCAGTTCCGGAAATGAAGCGTTGACTACGCGTCGAACGGTGGTTGAAGGCGCCGGCGCCGCGCTTCTGGCAACGTCTGTCCTCGGAGGCTGCGCGACCGCAGCGACGGATGCGGACGCCGCGCTTTACCAACGGCTAGGTGGTGTTTTTGCTATCGCCGGCGTCGTGGATCACTTCAGCGATGCGGTGGTGAGAAATCCGGTCGTCGGCCAAGGGTCGCAGAATCAGGCTTTGCGCGAATGGCACACCAGGAATCTAGGCCGACTTCCTGGTCTAAAATTCATGCGCACGCTCTGGGTATGCAACGTCGCGGGTGGCCCGTTCCAATATTCGGCCACGCAACCCGGTAGCACCAATGTTGGCTTGGAGGTCGCCCATCGCGACCTGAGGATTTCTCCCGCAGAGTTCGATGAAGTCGCGGCCGAGCTGGCGCGCACACTCGACCACTTCGAAGTGCCCCCTCGTGAAAAGGGCGAAGTGCTAAGCGCGTTTGCGGCGCACAAGGACGAAGTAACTGCGGGGTATCGCGCCGCCTACAGGTAGGCGCGCTGCGCGCGGCTCCGGCAGACATTCAGCGACCGGGAAGGCAATCTGTTAAGCCTCGCCGAAGGCTGACGCGCTTCTTCGCGTGACTGGCGGCACATGCGTTTTTATAGGTAGGCTTTTCCTCCGTCGAAGCGCAGCGATGCAACCGAGTGGCGGTTGCGTCCGTACTCGTGCTTGGAGGTGCAATATGAATGCTTGGTTTGGCCGCTTACGCGGTGTTGTCGTGGGTGCTGCCGCGGCGGGGGTAGCGATGGCGCTGTTCGCGGGGCAACCGGCGTTCGCAGCCGAATTGGAGCCTTCGGCGCAGGAGGTAAGTGTTGTTGGGCACAACGCGCGCATCGTCAGCATCCATCGTGGTCGAGCAGCGATTGACTATGTCCGCCGCTTTGATCGCGTCAGCGCCGACAGCTACGACTGGGCGCCAACGGGCTATCGCGATGTCATACGAGTCGTCGTCGAGGTCACCGATCCTCGTGCCTCGCGCGTCGACGCTGACGAACGCCCACAACGGTTGACGATCGAGCTGGATCCAAGCCGGTTGAGCAGCGAGCAGAATGCAGTGCTCAACAATCGGCGCATGTCGCAGCGCGTCGCCGCCTTTCAATTGAACGTCGCGGTTAGTTCGACGGTCGAGCGCCGTATCAGCCGCGCGCGGTCTTATTATTGCAGCGGCGATGAGTTCCGCTGCGAAGACCGCATCGTCTACGAAGAGGCGCCGGTCGAACGCACCCGCTATACTGTGATCTGAGCTGGCTCGCTGTCCGCCGTCAGCACCCTTGAGGAAGGGAGGATTTCTGGTTCATAGTAACCGCCAAGGAGCGATCGATGAGACGGGAATCAGAGCCGGGTAACCGCCGGCCGAACAAGTGATCAAGGACATTTGGCTACGCTGTCTCGCCCGCCCCGAAACCCGCCGCCGCGCCGATGCGCGCCGCCGCTCACGCTTGAGGATCATCACATGCGTTCGCTCATCGTCGCCGCCGTTCTTGTCTTTGGCGCGCTCGCCGCCGCCCCCGCCTATGCAGATCAAGCGCCAGTTTACACAGGCGTTCTTTCTCGCGTTGCTGTGGGCGGCCATGATCCGGTGGCGTACTTCACCGACGGACGCCCAGTGCGCGGCACGACGCAATTCCGCATCAACCATCAAGGTTTCGAATATCGCTTCGCCAGCGCCGAGCATTTAGCCGCTTTCCGCGCCAACCCTTCGCGTTACGTGCCGCAGTACGGGGGCTATTGCGCGTGGGCCGTGAGCCAAGGCTATACCGCCGCCGGCAATCCAAACAATTGGCGCATCATCGATGGCAGGCTCTACTTGAATTACAACGACGAGATCCAAACGCGCTGGGAGCGCGACATCCCCGGCCACATCCGCAACGCCAACGGCAATTGGCCGAGTGTGCTCAGCCGCTGAGCGTGGTGCGTCGCGTCGCTCTCGGGGGGGGGCGGCGATCAACTTCACTCCATCGCGACAGGAGCGTGGTTCTTCGGCCAGCTCCCGCCGCCGCGGGGCAATGAGCGCGAACGGTTGAATAGGCCAACCAAGCCACTGGGTAGTGTCTCGCCGAACGCACGGCATTCAGCTAGGGGTCACCGCTCATGGCTGTCTCCTCTCCAATCGTCCAAGCCGCGATCGTGCAAGCGCGCCCTGTGCCGCTGGACATCGACGTGGGTGCTAGGGCTGCTGTCGGCCACATAGAGGCGGCGCTCGACACGGGCGCGCGCGTCATCGCCTTCGGTGAGACCTTCCTTGGCGGCTACCCAATCTGGCTGGATGAAGCGCCTGGTGTGGCGCTGTGGGATCATCCCGGGGCGAAGGCGCTGCATGCAATCTTGTTGCGCCAGGCCATCGTTGCGGACGACAAGCGTTTGGCGCCGATCCAGGCGCTTTGCGATAAGGCAGGCGCTGTTGTCAGCATTGGAGCGCATGAGCGCGTTCGTAACTCGCTCTACAACACGCTGTTCATATTCTCGGCACATGCGCCACCTCTCGTCCACCGCAAGCTCGTGCCCACCCACGGAGAGCGGCTTATTTGGGCGCGCGGTGATGGGTCTACACTTGGCGTTGCCGAAACCGCGGTGGGGCGTGTGGGCGGCCTCATCTGCTGGGAACATTGGATGCCGCTCGCGCGTGCGGCGATGCATCATCAGACCGAGACGATTCACATCGCCCAATGGCCCACCGTCCGTGAGACGTATCTGATGGCCTCTCGGCACTATGCCTTTGAAGGTCGCTGCTTCGTGCTCGCGGCGGGCACGGTGCTGTGGAGGGACGACCTGTTGGCCGGGCTTGAGAGCGCAGGCCACGACGCGGCGGCTCGCGAGTTACTTGCCACGTTGCCCGCAGGCCAGCTCCAGGCCGGCGCGAGCGCCATCATCGGCCCGGACGCAACCTTGCTCGCAAACGCAGGTGCTGGGGAGGAAGTCCTGACGGCGCGGCTCGACATTGCGCGCGTGCATGAAGAGCTTGCCGCACTCGACACTGATGGCCACTACGCTCGGCCTGACGTGTTCGAGCTCCATGTCGACACACGCCCCCGCGAAGGCGTGAATTTTCGCCCCGATGGTTTCAAGTGACGCTCTATGGCCTACCGATACAAGGCTCTCGACTCTGTTTGTGCGAGTGGCCTGATAGGAAAAGGCGGGGCGCATTACGAATGCCTGGAACCGGCGATCTCGCGCCCCAAGCGCCCGCAGCATCACCGGCGGCAGGACTGGATCGAGTAAGCCGGTCGCCAATTTTGACTGCTCGGCATTCGATGGCCCATTGCAGACATTGACGAGGCGGCGCCATCTCTGACGCCGCCCGGCATGTAGCACTCACCGTGTCGGTTGATCACTGGGGTAAGCGAGCCGTAAGTCGCGACACCTGGAGTTCAAGCCGTTTGATCTCGCGTACCGTGGCGTTGCGCTGCATCTCCATCCAGAACCAGACTTTGATCATCGAAACCGCACACAACGCGACTGCGGCCCCTCCGCCCCAGATCAGCATGTCCCGCACGTCTGCCGCGTCAAAGAAACGCCAGACGCAGTACCCGCCTGCGGCGAGCAGCACGAGCGTCACGAGGACGCCCAGCACGTTGAAAGCGCCGAATGGACCCTGGAAGGCGTTCAACACTTGCCGCAGCATCGAGGGATCAGCCGCGAGCCGCTGCATCAGTTCCGCATCCTCGGCTGAATAGCCTTCGCGGATCGCTTTATCGAGATCGCTCATCGTCATTCCTTTCCCAGTTAGCTTTCAGTGTTTCTCGGGCGTTGTGGAGACGCGACTTCACAGTGCCGGCGGGGATCGCGAGGGCGGCAGCGATCTCTTCGACTGATAGATCGGCGCCGTAGAACATCGCCATCACCACCGCCTGGTCTCTGGAGAGGCGCGCCAATGCGCGGCGCATGTCGAGAACATCGTCAGCGCCGCGCGGCGTCTCCTCGTTGGTGGGGTCGTTCTTTGCCTCTTCGCGAAATGATCGCAGGCGGGCGCTACCGCGGATAGTGTCAGCGCATTTGCGCGTAGCGATCGCAAAGACCCAGCCAGGAAAACGCGCAGGATCTTCTAGGCGCCGAATGCCCCGCGCTACGGCCAGCCAAGTCTCCTGAACTGCGTCGCCGGCCTGATCGGCCGATCCGAGCAGATGTTGGGCGTGGCGCAGGAGTTTCGGCGTCCAGCGTCGGGCCAACTCGTCCAAGGCAACGCGAGAGCCGGCCTGCGCCGTCAGGACGAGGTATTCGTCTAGAACTCTCTCAGGACTACGCTGCATCAAGACGCCCGCCTTCAACACTATAGTCGCGGCGGGAGCTGCGCGGGTTCACGCCTTCTGTCCAAAAATCGCTATCGGGCGACCCCCAGCAGGTAGGCGACATAGGCCGCGTAGAGCACGAAGAGGCATGCACCCTCTAGTCGCGTGACCCGCTTGCCGGTCGTCGCGAACAGCAGAAGGAGGGCGCCGCTGCCCCCGAATACGGCCCAATCGACTAGCGTTACGTCTTCGGGAATCGTGATGGGGCGCACCAAAGAGGTTACGCCCAGAATGCCGAACACGTTGTAGATGTTCGAGCCTACGATGTTGCCGAAGGCAACGTCGCTCTTACCCTTGAGCGCAGCCGCGAGGGTGGCGACGAGTTCCGGTAAAGAGGTGCCGATCGCTACGATTGTGAGGCCGATCGCCGTCTCCGACATCCCGGCGACGCGTGCCAAAGTAATCGCGCCTGCGACCAGCAAATCCGCGCCAAATACCAGAAGACCAAGTCCGCCAAGTGCGAACATGGCAGACAGCCAAAGAGCTTGAGGCGCGGGGTCGTGTGAGTGCGCTTCGCCCTCGTGCATTTGCGCCGCGGGTCCGCCGCGGCGCTCGATCCACCACACCGTGAGGATATAGATCACGAGCAAAGTGAGTAGCCCGCCACCTGCGAGACGGGTGAGTTCTCCGGTGCAGAGTGCAAGCGCAATGAGCACGAGCGCCGCCGCGATCATCACAAGACCGTCGCGCGTAATCGCCGCCGGGTTCACCGGCATCGGACGGATCATCGCTACTGTCGCGAACACAAGCAGGACATTGCTGATGTTGGAGCCGACGACATTGCCGAGCGCAATGCCCGGCGAACCAGAGAGCGCGGCGTTTACGCTCGTCAGCAATTCCGGTGCCGACGTGCCAAAGCCCACAAGCGTCAGCCCGATCAGAAGTTCGGAGAGGCCCAGCCGTCGCGCGATGCCCACGGCGCCGCGAACGACGCCTTCGCCGCCTAGGCCGAGTAGCACAAGGCCGCCGACCAATTGCGCCAGAATCTCCATGTCCCCTCCGATGCGACATCCGACATGACTTCTGCGTGTACGAGAGGCAAGTCGGCAAATTCCACTGCGGGCTGCGGAGCTGGCTCCGCGCCCGGAAGCACGTCGAACGGCTGCGACTACGCGGTGGCCCTTGGCCGTGAGGAGGTGAAGCCGAGCGGCGCGCGCAGCTTCATCGGCAGCCGCGTTGTGCGCCGCTTGGCCATCGCTGCCTTGCGCGGTATAGTGGAGAGTGGGAGCGCACCATGTTCTGCCGCGTCGAGATCCTAAAAGGCGAAGATAAGCGGGTCATTTGCGCCCACTACAAGACCGGCGCGAGCCTTGTGGAAATTGAGGTGTTTGCTGAAGGCGAACGGAGGCGGCACACTGGTGACGGTTTCCGTATCCGCGACCTACACACTGACAAGGCAACGGAGACTTGGGGACCAAAGTGATCCCAGGCGCCGCTGCCCGCGCAGCGCGCCGGCCATTTGAGTAATTTGACGGGCAGACGCGCCGTGGCCCTATTCGGTCGTTCGCTACGAGTCCGACGGAACAGGGCTGCTCCAACAGATATCGAATTTATGATGCCTACTGTCTGCCTGTGATTGGCAATGAGGCCCCCGTGACTGCGCCGGCTTCGCGCGATAGCAAGAACACTACCACTGGCGCGATTTGCGAGGGGTGAACCCAGGTGGAGAAATCCGCGTCAGGCATAGAGGCGCGATTCTGCGGCGTATCTATCGTACCGGGCATGATGCAATTGGCGCCGACGCCGTTTGTCTTGTTCTCCTCCGAAATCGCCTCGGTAATGCGCATGACCGCTGATTTCGAGGCGGCGTAGACGCCCGCCCCGGCGAAACTTTTCGCGCCGGCGCCAGCCGCCACATGCACGATGCGGCCGTAACCCTGCGCGATCATGTCGGGGAGAACTGCCTCGGAGAGCCGCAGCGCCGAGAGCGCGTTGAGTTCCATGAGGAAGGCCCAGTCCTCAGCCGCGCCGTCGATGACGTTGGTCGTCTTGAATGTGCCGACGGTGTTAGCGAGCCCGTCGACTCGGCCGAATTGCTCGCGGCACTCCTGAACGATGCGCGTCGCGCCGTCCCTGGTGCGCACGTCGGCGCCTGCGATGACGAGCGGGTCTCCAGCAATGCGCGCGGCCAGCTGCTGCAACGGCTCTTCACGCATGTCGGCGAGGGCGAGGCTGGCGCCCTGGCGCGCAAGCGTCTCCGCGATCGCGGCGCCGAGATTGCCGGCAGCGCCGGTGACGATGACGGTTTGACCAGCGAAATCGAGCATCGGGGATTCCTTAGAGGCGACGAATGGAGCCGAACGATGCGCGCAGTTGCAAGACGTCGCCCACCGCCACCAAGCGACCTTGAATGGTCACAGGATCGGCGACCAGAGGCAGGACGGCGCGACCGAAGGCAAGGCCGTTTTCGTCGAGCAGAAGCGGCGCATCCGAGCCATCGCCGCAGGCGCCGATTTGACAAAACGCGAGCGGCAGGCCGCCGCGCGCGCAGAGTGCAGCGCATGCCTTGTGCACTCTTCCGTAACCGGGTCGCATCGCGCCGAACCAACATTTGGCGTCGAGTATTTCCCCCACCAGCATCACCGGTCCGCGATCGACGGCAGTAGGTGCGCCAAGGTCTCCGGTGTCGAAACCACTGGGCGCGGCCTGAACATCGGCGACAGCCATCATGGCGTTGCGGCCTCGTGTGATCAGCGTGCCGGAAACGTCCACGGCGCAGTCGAAGTAGCGCGCGTCGATATTGGGTGTGGTCTTTCCGGATGAGGCGAGAAACACGGAGCGCACCTCTCCATCGAGCCCGCGCGTGCGCAGGACAGGATAGGGCGTGCGACTTACGAGGCCACGCAGCGTGTGTGGCGTGCCTTGGTCCCACACGCCATCGCCGATCGGTCGACGATTCATGGCGAGGCTCGCGCCGAGTATACCGCCTCCTGCAATCAGCCCAAGGCTCGCACCGAGGAGAAAACGGCGGTCGGCGCGGGGTGTCTCGGCGCTCCAGCCAACGAAGAACCCATCCTTGCTCATGGCTGCGCTCCTGCAATCACGGAGGGCGCGACCGCTTCGCCGCTTGGCGCTGGATCGCTCTGAACGAAGACAACGCCGTCTGCGATGCGCGTGCGATAGACCGCGATCCGTTCGGTGAACGGTGCGGGCGCCTTTCCGTCTTGTGGACGATACTGAAAGCCGTGCCACGGGCAGGTGACGCATCCATCGATGATGCGTCCTTCGCCCAAAGGCCCGCCTTGGTGGCGGCAGACATTGCTGACCGCATATATGTCTGCACCGTCGCGGAAGACGGCGATGCGTTCGCCTTGTGGCGGCGTTACGATCTGCGCTCGGCCGTCGGGGATATTGTCTTGCGGCCCGACGCGTAGCCAGCCATCGGTCTCCGCGTCCGTCGCCTTTGCATCGCGTCCGGTTTCACGCCGGCCCGCGACGACATGCAATACTGCAACCAGGGCTGCGCTAGCGCCAACGACGACGGCGTAAAGTAAGCTCTTCTCGCCTTGAATGGCGCCGAGCATCACGTGTGCGACGATGAGCGCGTAGGCCCAATAGACCAGCATGTGGAGGGCTTTCCACATATTGGGTCCAAGCACGCTGTTCCAAAAATCGTGACTGGTGGCAGCCATTACAAACAGAATGAGCAGGGCAATCACGCCAAGGCTTTCG
>JACMMP010000068.1 GCA_014378995.1 Hyphomonadaceae bacterium | reverse complement strand
CCGTCGAGCAGGATGGCGGCGCCGCCCGTGGCGCCGGCCGCGCGCGCCGCGACGCTCAGCTCTTCTTCGAGCGCGTATTGCATGCGCACGTCGATCGAAAGCCGAACCGCTCCGCCGCCCGCAGCGCCGGCGGCGCGGATTTCCGCATCAAGCCCCCGCTCCACGCCAGACAGCGCGTTGAGATCAACATCCGTAAAACCCAGCGCGTGGGCGGCGAGCGCGCCTTGGGGATACGCGCGATGATGCTCGGTCTCAAAGCCGATGCCGGCGAGGCCCAGATCATGCACGCGCGCGCGTTGTTCGGGCGTGAGGCCGCGGCGCAGATAAACCAGGCGACGCGAGGTGTCGGTCAGGCGCCGGATGGTGGCGGCGCGGTCGAGATCGGGAAACATCCGCCGTAGCGCATCGGCGATCGCCGGCGCATCCCAAACGCGCGCGGGCGTCGCCGTTAGCGCATGGGCGCGCACCGTGGTGGCGAGCAGCACGCCGTTGCGATCTACGATATCGCCGCGCGGCAGCGCCGTTGCGGCGCTCAAAGCGCGCGGCTCGGTCAGCGGATCGCCGGAGAACGCGAGTTGCACAGCGCGCCCGGAAAGCAGCAGCAATATCGCAAAAATGCCGATCGCCAGCGCACGAACACGGTTTCGCGCCGGCGCGGCCTCAGCAGCGGCGTAGGCGCGCGGCGGCGCGAACGCGGCCATGGCGTTGAATGGTCTCAAGAGCGCGGCTCCCGCGGCCGCTGCGGCGCTGGCAGGCGCCGCGCGATCTCAGCTTCCGGCAGAGTCGCCGCGCCGCTTCCCGGCCCGACGCCAAGCCGATCTTCCGCCAGGGCCTCCACATTGGCCGGGCTTTCACGCTCAGCGATCTCGGCGCGTAATTCGCGCAGCGTCGCCTCGCGCTCTTGGATTTCATTTTGCAGCTCGAGCACATGCGCGTGCGTGCGCGAGGCATCGCTCTTGGCGCGATAAAGCCCGACAGCCAGAACCACGACGAGGACTGCCGCCGCGATCTGCAGCAGGCGGATCAGCTGAGCTTTGCCCATTCGGCCTCCGCTTTAGGCGCGAGCGACGGCGGTTCGAGTTCATCCCAAGCCGGCGCTTCGGTGCGCACAGCCCATCGCAAGCTGGCCGAACGCGCCCGCGGATTGCGCGCTGTTTCCTCATCGCTCGGCGCCGTCGCGCGCTTGCGCTCCAGCGCAAAACTGGGCGCCCGCTCGGGCGGCAGATCGGGCGCATAGCGCGAGCCGCGGCCCTGCGCATCGGCGCGCGCGGTGAGGAAAAGCTTCACCATCCGGTCTTCGAGCGAATGAAACGAAACCACAACGAGCCGGCCGCCGGGCTTCAGCGCTCGCTCCGCAGCTGAAAGCCCGCGCGCCAGCTCGCCCAGCTCATCGTTCACCAGCAAGCGCAAGGCTTGAAACGTCTTGGTTGCCGGATGCGTGCGCGCGCCGCGCCGGCCGCCGACGGAATCTTCCACCAGTTTCGCAAACGCCAACGTCCGGGTGATTGGCGCCGCCGCGCGCGCCTGCACGATCGCGCGCGCAATACGGCGGCTCTCGTCGTCTTCGCCGTAGCGATAGATCAAATCGGCGAGCGCGACTTCGCTTAGGCCATTCACGGCGTCCGCTGCGCTCGGGCCTTCCTTTTCCATGCGCATATCGAGATCCGCGTCCGCCTGAAACGAAAAGCCGCGTTCGGCCTCATCGAGCTGGAACGAGGAAACGCCCAGATCGAACACGACCCCGTCCACGGGTTCGTCCAGCGACAGATCGCCAAATCGGCCTTGATGAAGCGTGAATTTACCTTTGGCTGACTGCGTCAGCTCCGCCCCGCGCGCGATCGCGTCCGGATCGCGATCGAACGCGATCACCCGGCAATCGGCGCGCGCCAGCATTTCGCGGCTGTACCCGCCCCCGCCAAACGTGGCGTCCACGAAAACGCCGCCGTCTCGAAGTGCGAGCGAATCCATCGCTTCTGCGAGGAGGACGGGAGCGTGGCTCATTCCGCAGAGTCCCACGATTCACGGTCGTTGCGCACGCGTTTCAGAAGATAAATGCCAGTCGGCCTGTAAGCCGGGTTCTGTTCCTCTTGCGAGGTGACGACCATTCCTCTGGACCATGCGTCGCCGCATGGTTCTCGCGACCTACCCGGATGCGCTCCCACGGACGGGCCGTACGCCTTGCGGCGCCATCGCATCCCTATTCGGTCTTGCTCCCGGCGGGGCTTGCCGTGCCCGCTTCCTTACGGTCGCGGCGGTGGGCTCTTACTCCACCGTTTCACCATCGCCTCCCAAATCCCAGAAACTCCCGGAACCGGGGTCGGCAGACTATTCTCTGTGGCGCTATCCCTAGAATTGCTTCCGGCGGGCGTTACCCGCCGCCGTATCCGCGTGGAGCCCGGACTTTCCTCGACTGCACCCTTTCGAGCATAGCAGCCGCGGCCGTCCAGCCGACTGGCGGGTAGCAGTATAAAACCTATTGTGCGAAATGCACGCGAATCGCGTTGGGGGAAGCAGATGAAGCGACTGGTCGTGGTGCTTGCGTTGTTTGGCGCAGCTTACGCGAAAGAGGCAGCTACCCCCATTCCGGCACCCACCGATGTGTCCGACCATATCGCACCCGACAATGCGATCGTGGTCGCGCCGTCCGTCGAAGGCACGCCAATCCGTTTTCCTGCGCCGCTCGACTCCACCTATGTCTTGCGAACTGACCGCGAACTGACGCTGGCGAGGACGGTTCGCGCCGGTGAGCCGCTGCTCACAGGCACTCTCGCCTACGCCCAAACCGCAAGGCTTGCCGAGGATGTAGAAGTTCGCCGTCGGCGCGGCGAAATCTCGACGCTGCCCGCAGGCCTCGGCTTCTATAGGGTCAACGACATTCCTCCGCGAGATGGGTCATCCGCCTTGGCAATTGGCGCCCGAACCGTGAGCGCCTGGTGCACTCCAGAGCGATCATGGGAGGACGGCGCTGGCTTGCGCGGCGCTGGCGCTACTTGCATCGTTCAATCTGACTACCTGTTATTTGGTCGATCGAACCACGCGGACATCGTCGCGGCGGGAGGACATCCCCTAGCGCCGACGCTTTTTGATCTCGATGCGGCACTGCACGCGTACCCGATCCTCGAGGAAGCGCCCTTGAATTTGTCGGGAGAGATGTATGCCGAGATACAGTTCCAAGGAGTGCGAGGCAGAAACCTCGCTGCCAGGATGACTGTGCGCATGCACATGCAAGGCTATGCGGACGTTGTGCGCGAGATCAGACGAGAGTCGCCAATCATGCCCGACGGCTCCGCGTACTTTTCGTTTGGACCTCAGAGCACTCTGCAGCTTGAGCCGACCGCCGACGCGTCAACTTATGCGGTGCGAGTCAGTGGCCGCTTTGAAGAATGGCTGAGCGAAAGAGTGCGTGAATAACCCAGCACATCTGGGCTGCGCAGAGAGCGAATGAATGACGCGCGGTTGCCAACGGAGCCCGGACCTTCCCTGAGCGCGCCGTTCCCGCGTTGCGCTCGCGGCCGTCCAGCCGGTTGGCGGGGTCTTGTAGCAACGCTGCTACCACTCCACCAGCTTATGCTCGCCGCCGAACGCGGCGGGCTGCTTGGTAGTGCGGCAGATCATCCGCGACCGGCGCAAGTGCCTCGCTGCAATGCAGCACAGATGGAATTGCTTTGCTCGCCGCCAGGGAGAAATGTGTGACGTCCGCTCAAGCGCCTGAACACAGACAGCAGGCGTGGCCGCGCCTCGAACGCTTGGCGGAGCTATTCTTCGCCTGGCGGTTTGCGCTGCCGGCCTATCTCGGCGCCGCCCTGCTTTTGGGTGCGCTCTGGTGGCGGGTGACCACGTGGCTCAATCCGACGACCTGGTGGCCGTGGCCGTACTTTCTGCCCCAGCTCACGATCAGCTATGCCGATAACGGCTTCACCCGCCGCGCTCTGGCCGGGACGGTCGCCGATCTGTTGCACATCCAACCGAGCATCGGCGCGGTCAAACTTATGTACGCCGCCGGCATTTTGGCGGGCCTTTTGGCGCTGTTCGGTTTTGGTTGGCGCGCCACACGCGAGCTGCGCCCGCTGGAGCGTGCGGCCGCGTTGTTGCTGCTGGCGCTTTCGCCGGCGACGATGCTGCATTGGGTGGAGGATCCTGGCCGGCTGGATGCGTGGGTCGTCTGCTTTGCGGCGTTGGCGTTTTGGCTGGCGAGCCGGCGCGCATATCTGAGCGCCGCGATATTCGCCGCCGCCGCCGGGCTGATCCACGAAAGCTTTTTCGTCGTCTTCGGCTTTTTAGTGCTGATCGTTGCAGACGAACGCCGGCGCCAGGGCGCCATAGGGAAAGCCGAGTTCGCGCGCGCTTGCGCGGCGCTGCTCGGGCTCGCCGCGTTGTTCGCTTACCTCCTCTTCTACGGCAGCGCGGACTTTGCCTCGCTGCAGCAATCGGCGGCGCAGCTTGGCCAAGAGGTCGAGATCGATGGGTTCAATCTCTACTATTCCTATCTCGGCTTTGAAGCGCGCCCGCATGCGTGGGCCGCGTGCTTCATGCGCAACGATCCCGCGCGCGCCGCCGATCTGGCGCTGACGATGGGCTTTCTTTCCTTGCAAGCGTTCGCGCTGTTCGCTTGGTCGGACCGGCTGCGGCTTGGGTTGGCGCAACTCGCGCTCCTCGGCCCCGCCGCCTTGGCGTTCATCGCGCTCGACATCGGCCGATACGCCGCTTTCGCTTCAATCGGGTTATGGCTCTATTTTTTCATGGCGGTGCGGACAGACCGGCCGGACCGTGTCTTCACCGCGCGGCGGCTGCTTCTTCTAGCCGCGCTCACAGCTTTAGGACCGCTTGGCGTGACTGACGGATATCAATCGCTCAAGGGAATCTTGGATAGCATTTTTGGCGCGCACAGCCCGCAGGCGCTCGGCGCGATCTGCAACGCCGATCTGCGCTGAGTTCGCTCACGCGAGGCGCGCCAGAGCGATTAGGAATTGGCGGGTTTCATCGTCGATTGCGCCGTCCATGTTCGATGGACGGAAGCGGCGCTGGAATGCCACCAGCGCCGACTTTGTCGCGACATCCATCATGCCGGTTTGCTTCACGTCGTAGCCGATCGCCGCGAGGTGTTGTTGCACTTCGGAGGTCGGATCGTCGGTGCTAAGTTGCGCCGCTAGTGGCGCAGGCCATATCGACACGCCGGCTTCAGCCAGAATTCGCCAAGGAAATTTTTCGCCGGGATCCTGCTTGCGCTCGGGCGCCACGTCCGAATGTGCGACGACACGCTTGCTGTTCAGTGCCGGCCAGCGCTCGAAGATATCCCGCAGCAATGCGATCACCGCATCGATCTGCGCATCGGTGAAATCGGGCAGGTCGAAATCGTGTCCGCCATTGACGATCTCGATCCCGATCGAGCGCGCGTTCACATCGCCATCGCCTTCCCAACTCGAGGCGCCCGCGTGCCAAGCCCGATGCTCCTCGGGGACGAGGCTATAAATCGCGCCATCCTCATCGACGACATAATGCGCCGACACCTTCGGCAGCGGCGCATCGGCGGACGCATCGTCGCTCTGCCACGGTCCAGGATACTGACCGGCGATCGGCGCGGGATCGGTGAGGCGCCGAAGCGCCGTCGCGGCATCCTGCATGCCGGTATAATGCAACACGACAAGATCGATCGAACGCGTGCGCGCGTCGAAGTTGGGCGATGGGCGTTCAATGTAGCGAGTCACGGCGCGCACTATGCGCGTTCGCACGCGATCCGTCAGGATTTCCGCGAGGCGACGGTTTCCACCACCCAGCCGGTCGGCGTGCGGCGCGCTTCGAGCACTTCAGGGCCAGCCGCCGGGGCACGGCGCCGGCGTGGCCAAAAGCGCATCGCGATCGCCGCGCCGGTAACCATGAGCCCGACGATCGCCGCCGCCGCGAAAGCGAAGATGAACGCAAGGGCCGCGCCGATCGCCAACACAACGAGCCCGGCCGCGCGCAGGAAAGCCGACAGCGCGGCGGACCCAAAATCAACGGCGTTAGCGGTCATGACGAAACAGCTCCTCGCTCCAATATGGCCGAGTATCGTGCCGGTTCAATACGGCGCTCCTTGGGCGCGCCTGCAGCGTGGTTATTTCGCGCTGACGCTCAGTTCCTCGCGAATGCGGGCGTAAGCGGCGTTGATTGCGGCGCTCTTGTCACGGGCGATTTCTACAAACTCGGGCGGCGCCCCGCGCTGGGTCATCCGGTCCGGGTGATTTTCAGCCGCTATGCGCCGCCAGGCGTGGCGCACCTCGTCCATGGCGGCGCCCGGCAGCAAGCCCAGGATCGCGTACGGATCGCCGGCTTCCGGGCCCAAATTGGTGGCCTTGATGCGGCGGAACTCCATCTCGCTGAACCCGAAATGAGTGGCGACGTCCTCTAGGTAAGCCAGCTCTTCCGGTCCCACAGGGCCGTCTACAGCGGCGATATGGAACAGGCCGTCGAGCACGTCCTCCAACAAGCACGGCCGGGCGCGGTATTTGCGGCCAATCTGTTTGGCGTAGGAATCAAATCCTAAAACAGTTTGCTTCGCCAGCGAGAAGGCGCGGCGGAAATTCTGCTCTTCGCCAGGGGGCGGGCGAAACACTTGCGCGGCGGCATGGAGTTCAGCCTCGCCCACGTCGCCGTCAGCCTTCGCCATCTTTGCGGCGAGCCCGATCACGGCGGCAGTGAAGCCGACATCGTTCGGGCGCGGTGCGCACTCCTCGGCGAACTCGGGCGGATCGGCCTCAGGGTCGAAGGCCCTGGCCGCCATCTCCACAATGCTTGACCAGACAGACATAAGTGCAGTGTCGCCGAAGCCGCCCCCAGGCGCCACCCCGCCCGTCGCAGATCAGTTCAGCGCCGTCGCGTCAGGCGCTCGCCGGCGGCGCACCCCGGAGCGCTGCGACTTCACTACGTAAAGCCCGAACTTCATCGAGGATGCGCTGTTGCACTACGGCGGCATCCTCCTGCGCGACGGCGATGCCTTCGACATCCTCCTGCACATCGTCCAGCTCTTCCTTGATCTCTTCCTGCGGCGCTTGTTGCACGGCTTCGACGATGACGCCGATGAAGAGGTTCAGTACTGCGAAGGCTGCGATCACTGTGAAGGTTAGTACGAAGAACCAAGCATACGGATATTCCGGCTGCAGCCGCGCGATGGTGTCGCCCCAACCGTCAAACTGCGAAAGCGCAAAGAGCGAGAGCGCGCTTTCACCTAGATCGCCGAAGCCCTCTTCCTCATGAAAAAGCGTCGTTCCCATCACCGCGCCGATGTAGAAAACAACGGCGAGAATTGCGAGCGTCGCAAGGATGCCAGGCATCGCTCCAAACAGCGCTTCGACGACACGCCGCATTTGCGGCACGGCGCTGACCAAACGGAAAACGCGCACGACCCGCAGCGTCCGCAGCGCGGAGATTGCGGGAGTCACGGCGATCCAGCTCAAGCCGATCACCGCCATGTCGAACCAATTCCAACCGCTTTTGAAGTAGCGCTTCGGTCCTTGCGCCAAAAACTCGATCGCGAGTTCAGCGGTAAAGATCCAGAGGAAGTACGTATTCCAAAGTTCGATCTGCGCGTGATAGGCGTTGGTCTCGCCGTAATGCGCGTCGTAGCCGAGGATCGCGGCGTTCGCGATGATGCAGAGAAGGATGAAGCTGTCCCACACCCAATTGCGCGTCAGCCAGCGAAGCAGCGGAACGCCCCCGCGCCGGGTCTTGGGCTTGCTTTTCTTCGCGCTAGGCGAAACCACGCCTGGAGCAGCAATCGCAGCATTGGCCATCCGCCCATCCCCTCGCTCAAGCCAGCGTTCTTCATCGCCTAGCTTGATGCGATAATGCTAGCGGGCAGAAGCGATTGACGAAACGGTGAAGCGTAGAGAACTCACTCTGGCGCGCTGTCCCGCCCTGTCCTGGCGAGTACGTACGCGATCGAGGGGAGCTTGCGCTCGGCCCGCTTTTGCTTTGCCGGCGCGGTCGCGCCCGGCTCGGCAAACAGTTTCCGCCAAGCCCCGTGAACCCGCCTCACCAAGGTTCCGCGCCGATCCGAATTAAAGTGCTTCATATATATTGGCCTTATTCGCAAGCCCACCGAGCGCCGAAGTCGAGCATTCGCCAAAAGCGGTAAAGCATAAAACATGATCTGGCAATTAATTTATATTGAAAAACTCCAACCATTACTTCGTCATTCTACTAAATATTAGATGAATACTGTATGTGAGCTAGATAACGAACACGTGCACTATACGCCAAAGGCGCTCAGTGGAACTTCAGCGGCTCTTACTCATTGTGAGTAGGAACTTTGGAGTGCGAGGGCTGACGATGACTGATCTTGGCCGGGGCGAACGCCTGCAAATTATGCTGACGCCGGAGGAGCTTGGCGCTCTCGACGACTGGCGCTTTGCCCGGCGTATGCCAAGCCGGGCGGCCGCAATTCGTGAGTTGCTCAAACGAGGCTTGCGCGCGGATGGCTTCGATACCGCCACACCAGGCGTGAAATCAGAGGCCTTCGGAGTCACTGGCGGTCAGAGCCACGCCAACGGAAACGGCCGCGCAAACGGACACAGCAATGGCAAGGCGTATCAAGACGACGGCGGTCCCCAGACTTAGCCGACCGGTACGCTGGCCGCGGCGGCTTGCTGCTGACGAGCCTCGGCCAGCACGTTCAGAATAAAGCCCTGCACGCGATAGGTGCGCCCGCCCCAGTGGCGGCCAGGCACATGCCAAACACGAACTTCGGACCAGTCGCCCGCTTCCGACACATCCATGATCGGCACGTCGCGCGTGATCTCGCCGGCGTTCAGCCAGTTGGCGTGATCGACGATGACAAGGCGCGGCGAGACAATCTCTTTGACCACTGCGACGTGCCCGCGGCTCGTGGTGGCGTAGCCGTGCAGCACCATAACGGCCCCTTCGCTCGGGGCTTCGGTGGTTTCGTAACGCTCGGTGGCCTGACGCCACCAGGTGTTGGCGTTGCCGTAGAGCTCGACCCCAGACTCGCGGCGCGCGAACGGCACGCATTGCAAGCGGGCGCGACTATTGGTGACGCGCGCGATCGGCTCGTAGGATTCGTCCGGCTGCCGCTCGAAAGCGCTTGGCGCCAGGGTCGCGTGCTCGGACGCTCCGTCCGTGACGCTGGGATCGATGGCGAGATCCATCGAGAGCGGCGTCAATGCGCTGGCGTCCGACGGCGCGGCGGCGAAGCCGGCAACCGCCGCGGCAGCGAGGAGAAGAGCGCGAGTGTCTAACATGCCCTGTTGCCCAGGCGGGGCATCGCCCCAAACTGGGACACAGAAACGCGCCAACGGGCTTAAAGAACACTTAAATCAGAAGCTGAACTATTAGAAAGGTGCGATGCATATGGTAAATAACGGGCGGGATAGACTACATCTAGACCAGGTTCCGCAGTAACGAAGCTTAACGCTAGTCTGTTCGGCCTAGTTACAAAGCTTCACGCCAGCCGATTAGCTCAACGCTGCGTGGAGCGTGAACGGGTGGATGAAGCCGTGCGGGCGATAGATCCGTCCACCCCAATGGCCGCCGGGGATGTGCCAGACGCGCACCTCGCTCCAATCATTGGCCGGCGAAACATCCATGATCGGGACATTCACACTAATTTCGCCGCTGTTTAGCCAGTTCGCGTGATCGACCCGGATCACCCGGCTCGAGACGACCTCGGTGACGACCGCGACATGCCCCCGGCCCGGATCGTTGTAGCCGCGCATGGCCAGCACCGAGCCCGGCGCCGGCGAATTCGAGCGCGGGTAACGGCCGTCGGCTTGGCGCCACCAAGTATTCGCATCGCCATAAATCTGAATGCCTGAGGCGCGGCGGGCAAAGGGCACGCACTGCAGCCTGGCGGCAGGGTCAACCACCTGCGGCGGGGCGGATTGCGCGTAGGGCACGTCACGCGCTGGACCGGACGGCCAGCCGCTGGGGGCAAGGGG
>JACMMP010000067.1 GCA_014378995.1 Hyphomonadaceae bacterium | reverse complement strand
TCCCTCCACGGCGCGGGTCGGCGTGATCGCGCCGATCCGCACGAACATGTCGAGCACGTGATCGCGCGCTGCGCGGGCGACGACGGGGCGGCGATCCGGGCGACGTGCTTCGGGCGCCTGCGGCAGCGCGATCAGCAGCGCCATCTCCGCATCGTCGAGCCATTGCGGGTCGCGCTGGAAGTACGCTCGCGACGCCGCGCGCACGCCTTCGAGATTGCCGCCGTAAGGCGCCATCGTCAGATACGCGGCGAGGATTTCGCGCTTTGAAAGCCGGCTCTCGATCTGCAGCGCACGCACGATCTCGATTAGCTTGGATTGAATGGTTCGCGGGCGCGGCTCGAGCAGGCGCGCCAGCTGCATGGTGATGGTGGAGCCGCCCTGCGTCACGCGGCCTTGACGCGCAAACGATACGCTCGCGCGCGTCAGCGCGATCGGGTCGAAGCCGGGGTGAAACCAGAAGCGCTCATCCTCGATTGCGATTAGCCGGCGCTGAAACTCCGGATCGATCTCATCGAGCCGCGCCTCTAGGCGCCAGGCGCCCTGGCGTGTCGTAAACGCCATCAGCCATTCGCCGTTATGGTCGAGCACGACGGGGGAAACGTCGCGCACACGCTGAAGCGGCGGCGGAAACAGCTGATCGAGCGCGAACAGCGTCAGCATGAACGCGAGCAGCACGCGCGCCCAGCGTTTGCCAGTCGGCGAAAGCGGCAACGGCGCGCGGGGGCCGCGCTTCATTTCCCCCTCTCCCTTGCGGAGAGGGGGTCAGGGGGTGAGGGGCGATAACAACGCCCATACGCCTGCGAGTTTGAACGCCCCTCCTCCCCTACCCCTCCTCCGCAAGGGAGGAGGGGGCGCGAGACTTGCGGGCGCTTCGTCATTGTCCCCGCGGAGCGATGGTGATCGCGCCGGTGCTGGTGCGGGCCATGACGCCGGGGCGGTACATGTCCTCCACTTGCGCCGCGGGCATCGTGTAGCGCCCCGGCGACACCGCTCGCGCAACGTAGGCGTAGCGATACGAGCCCCGCAGATCCGACGAGGCTACGAAGCGATCGTCGCGCGCCTCGGCGACGTTGGCGTAACTGATCGCGCCGACCCAGGAGAACGGCCCGCTTCGCGTCGTGCCGTCATAGTTTGCGCCGCCCGCGCCATCCTCCGGCCGGAGCACGGTTTCGATCTCCAACCCCGCGGGCAAGAGATCGACCAAAACGGTCGGATAATTGCGCGCGCCTTCGGGCTGACCGGAGATGACGATGACAACGCGGTCGCCTTGGCGGATGGAGCTGAGATCCGCCATTGTGCCGTCCATGCGGAAGATCGTCTTGTCGATCGTGTAGCCCGCCTGCATCGCCGTCGGCGCTTCGCGAGGCGCCCCCGAGAGCTGCAGCGTGCGCCACACCGTGCCGCGTGCGTTGTTGCGGAACACCAGACCTGCCGCCAAACGCTGCGCATTCACAGCGATACGCCGCTCCGTCAGCGCCTCGCCGTTGAGCGACACGTTCACCGGCCCTGCCCGTTGCAACAGCGCATTGGCGGCCAGCAAGAGCTGCGCCTGTTCCTGCGTCATCAACTGGCCAGCGTCCGGCGCGTCGCGTTCGATGCGGCGGCGCATGCGATCCACCAACTCCGTCTCGCCCGCTTCCGCGGCGAGCGCGAGCACGCCTGCGGTGTCGCGCAGCGGCGTCTGGTACCAATCGCCGACATTGCGATAGCCGAGCGCCTGCTCCGCCATGCGGAAGGCGTTGCGGGCGCGGGCACGGTCGCCCATGTGCGCCAGCGCCGCCGCGATCTGCGCCCGCGCCAAGGGCGAAGGCTCGTTGCGCAAGCGATTGTCGTGGAAGTAACGGAGCTGGCCGATATCGGCCTCACCCGCTTTCGCCAGCACATAAAGCGCGTACGCCGCCGCGCGCGAACGCAAGAGTTCGGTAGAATCGTTTGAGCCCGGCCAGCGATAAACTTCGAACTCGTAGTTGACCGAGCCGAAATCGTTCAACCGCGCGATGCGGCGCAGCGCACTGTACGCTTGCTGCATCGACGCGCGAGGTACTGCCAGCCCCTGCTGCTGCGCGCGCCAGAGGAAGTCGGTGATGTAGACGCCGAGCCATGGGCTCGCGCTGCCATCGCCCGCGCTCCACAAGCCGAAGGAGCCGTCCGGCGCTTGGCGATCGAGCAATTGCGTCGCCGCTTCCTGAAGCCGGCGCGTAATGCGGGGATCGCGGGCGCGGTTCGCCTCCTGCGCCAGCGTATTGTAGTACAAGAGCGGCATCGCCACCGATACGAGCTGCTCGGAGCAGCCGTACGGATAGCGGTAGAGCTCATCCAACAACGGCGCGGGATCGAGGCCGGCAAGGTTGCTGAACGAGATCAGCGCTTGCGCCGAAGGCTGGAACGAAGCCAGCGCATCCGAAGGCGCGCGCCAGGATACGCTCGTCGCCTGCGGTTCGACGCTGGTGATCGTGATCGGCATGAACGGCGCACGCGACTGGATGTTGTAGGTGCGATTCACGGGCGCGAAGCCTTGCGGGCCTTCAAGCCGCAGCGTGATCTCGCCGACGCCGAGCGGGCCGCCGGTAATCGGAATCAGAGCCGTCTGCCGTTGGCCGCGACCGAGCTGGTAACGGCGAGGCTGCTGAGCGATTTGGGCCGCACTGGTTCCGCCAATGGTCACCGTATAAGCGCCCGGCGGGCCCTCGACGTTGTCGATGTTGAGCGTGCCTTGCGCCTGGTCGCCAGGCGCGAGGAAGCGCGGCAGGATCAGTTCTGCAACCACGGGGTCGCGGACGACGATCTGCTCGGCGTCCTGGCCAACGGCGCTTTCGCTCCACGCCACCGCCATCAAGCGAAGCGTGCCGTTGAAGTCAGGTATATCGAGCGCAATCGTGGCGCGGCCGCCGCGGACTTCGACGATATCGGAGAATATCGACACCGTGCGTGTCGGCACGACGGTCAAACCCTCGCCGCCGATCGAGTCGCCGCCTTGGCGCGCGTTTGCGGGGGCGCCGAGGTTCGGATTGAGCAAGCGGCCGTAATCGTCGCGGATTTGCACGCCGAGGGCGCGGCGGCCGAAGAAATAATCGACCGGGTTGGGGCTCTCATACTTGGTGATGTTGAGAATGCCCTCGTCCACCAAGGCGATGGCGACGCGGACCCGTTCGCCCGCGGGCGCGTTGCGCACCTGGATCGGGATTTCCACGCGCGTGCGCGGACGCACGTTCTGCAAGCCGGCGCCGGCGACAACTTCAAGCGTGCGCTCGCCCATGTCGACCGGCACGTACGCCACGCCAATGGCGCGGCGCGGCACTGGCAGGTTCACCGGATCGCGCGGCGTCATCACCGTCACCAGCACGTAGGCGCCGGAGCCCCATTCTGCGGTCACCGGCAGATCGATAGTCGTGCCTTCGCTCGACACGCGCACCGTGCGCGTCTCGATCACGCGGTCGGTCGCGACCACGATCTGCGCTTCGCCCGCATACGGCGGACGGATTTGCACACGCGCCCGCGCGCCGGGGCGCGTCGGGTCCGCGGGCGCCACGACACTGACCATGTCCGGCGTTGCGTCGTCGTCAGCCGGGCCGCCCCAGCCGACGCCGAAGCGCTGCGAAGATTCCGCGCCATCGGTGCGCACGATCAAGCGGTACGAGCCTTCGCGCAGTCCATCCTTGGCGATGCGCAGCGGCTGGTTCGCGGCAATATCGACGGTTGCGCCATCGACCGGGATGTCGCGCCCGGTGCGCCGCCAGCGCCACTGGCCGTTATCGAGATACCAGTCGTAGCTCCAATCTTCGCGCACGAGCTGCCATTGCACGCCGCGCGCAGCCACCCGCGTACTATCAGCGTTCACGGCGATCACGTCATACGCGACGCGCTCGCCTGCGCCGGCGCGGCGGTTTTCAAATTGCGGCGCGAGGCCGAGATACAGATTGCTGAGCCGCACCGGCACGGTGAAGCTCTCGCGCACTAGGCGCCCGCCCGGATCGGCGACGGAGGCGATCATGCGCGCGCGTAACGGCAACGACGTTTCCGGCGCATCCTGAACTTGCAGCGAAAGCTGCGCCGCGCCCTGCCCGTCCGTGGTCGTGCCCGGCAGCTGAAACAGCCGCTCGTCGAAGCTCTCGTCGCTGCGCCCAAAGCTGTACGTCGCGAAGTCCGGGAACGGCGTCGGATCCACCATGAGGCGCCCTTCGGCCTC
Organism: Hyphomonadaceae bacterium; assembly: GCA_014378995.1. Lineage (GTDB taxonomy): Bacteria > Pseudomonadota > Alphaproteobacteria > Caulobacterales > Aquidulcibacteraceae > Vitreimonas. Next base: position 3,839 of record JACMMP010000067.1, on the reverse strand, counting down.
GACAGCTAGTCCCGAGCCTGGCGCGCCATAGAGGAAATCCGCTTGCACGTTGATCGGGCGCGATTGGCCCGCGCGCAGCACCGCTTCGCTGGCGGCGATCTGCACCCGCAGGCGCTGCGGCACGAAATCTTCCACCGACCAGCTGACATTGCCGACCGATTGCTCTTGCCCGTCGACGATCAGTTCAGCGCGCCAAACCCCGCGCGGCGAAGCGCGGTCGAGATCGATGTTCTTGGCGATGGCGCCGGCGTCTTCCGCTTCCGTCATGCGGATGCGCCGCCACTCCGTGCCGTTCGGACGATAAACGACCAGCGTCGATTGCCGATCGGAGATGGCGCGGCCGACTTGATCGCGGATGAGGCCCATGAGGCGCACGCGCTCGCCTGGGCGATAAATGCCGCGCTCGGTGTAGAGATAGGCGTCCACATCGCCGGGCGCGAAGCGCCCATCGACGCCGCGATCGGAGAGATCGAGACCCGGCCGCTGCAGATCGAGCGCCGCGAAGTCACCCTCGGCGCCGTACGCCATCACATAACGCGCGCGCGCCGGGCCATCGCCGTTCACCAACACCTCGGCAAAGTGCACGCGGCCTTCGCTGTCTGTGCGCGTGCGGGCAAGTTCTTCGTTGTTCTGCGCGACGAGCGTCAGCGTGATGTTGCCCATCGGACGCGCCGTGCGCAGCGAGCGGACGACGACATCGAGCCCGGTGGCGCCCGAGAAGCTCTGCAGCGCCATGTCGGTGTAGAGTATCCAGCGATAGGACGAGGCGACGGAATCGCCCTCGCCCTGCCCGCTCTGGCCGGCGCCTGGCGAGGCGTCACGCACTTTCACGACATAGGCGCCCGGCCGCAGTTCGCGCAGCGCAGCGCCCAGGGCGAAGACCGTTGTCACCGCGCTATTGCGGCGCGCGGTGTCGACGTCGATTTCGCCTTCGTACACTTGCACGCCGACGTCTTGGCCAGCGCTGTTGAAGCTCCAATTGCCCCAGCCGCCTTCTTCGTTGTTTTCACCGGGATCGACCGCGTATTGCGAGAGGATGCGATCCGGCACGCGTAATACTTCAACAGCGAGGCGCGAGACGTTCACCGTCTCGATGGCGATGCCGTCGGCTTCCGACCGCGGCAGGATCACGCCGCCGCCGGCAAAGCCGACATAAGCGGGCCGATCGCCGAAGGTCAGCGTGAAGGTTTCATCGTACTCGGTGCGCTCGCCCGAGGCGGAGGGCAGGCCTTCACGGACGGTGAGCTGGCGCTCGGGCTCGAACGGCAAGCCGCCAAGGCAGAGCAGATTGCCGGAGACGTCGGTCTGGTACGGCACGGCCGGGTCCATGACGATGTAGTCGGCGTAATTGATGCTCGCGTCGGTCGAGAGGTTTTGCGAAAATTCGAGGCAGGCGCGCGGATCAGCCTGATCCATTTCTGTGCGCAAACGCACGAACGCCATGCCGTCAACGTTCGGCGCGCCGGCGCGCGGTGCATTGGCGCCGCGGGCGCTCTCACTCGCGCCAATCGTGCCAAGTTGCATGAAATCAAACGCGGGCGCGCCAGTCGAAACGCGGCCCAATACGGCGCCGCCCCAGAGGCCAATGAGCAATGCAATCGAAGTCGACAAAACCGCCGTGCGGTTCGTCACCATCCAGTTGCGCGCCGGCGCCACCCAAGCCCAATTGAGCTTGCGAGGGTCGAGGCGCTCTCCGAGCGCTTTCCAATCGAAGGCCATGAGCGCGTCTCCCGTCCCGCCAAGGACAAACACATGCTTGCCCGAGGCGCGCGCACGTAACAAGCACCATTAAATTTCGGCAAGATGTTGTCTGGCGCGCCAGTTGATGCCGGTCGCGCAACGTGTTTCAACAGCTCAACTCAAAAAATGACGCGGGCGGCGCCTTTGCCGTCACCCGCGGGAGGACTTCGATGACCGACGCGGCCGCCAAGCCCGCTTTTCCAGCCATGTCGATTGAACAGGCGCACGCTCTGCTAACGCAGCCGGGCACGCTGCTCGAAATCGGCGAAGCGGAAGTACGCGGGGTCAAGATGCGGGTCTGGAAGGCCGCCCCGCCGACCCTGCACGACATCTTCGCGCTTTCCGCAGCGTTCGGCGCGCGGGACCACCTCGTGTTCGAGGACGAGCGGGCCACGATCGGGGGCATGCGCGCGGCGGCGGTGGTGCTGGCGCGCCATCTCATCGCCGGCGGCGTGAAGCCGGGCGACCGCGTCGCCATCGTCATGCGCAACGTGCCGGAATGGCCGGTCGCGTTCTGGGCCGGCGTGCTGACCGGCGCGATCGTCACGCCGCTGAACGCCTGGTGGACCGGCGCGGAGCTTGAATACGGCATCTGCGATTCCGGCGCGGCGACCCTCATCGTCGATATCGAGCGCTATGAGCGCCTGCGCGAGCACCTGCCAAACTGCCCGTCGGTGAAGAAGGTCTATGTCTCACGCGCCAAGGAAGAAATTGCCGACCCTGCGGTCGCGCGGCTGGAGAGCATCGTCGGCGGCACGAACGATTGGGCAAGCCTCGCCCCGCCGGCCAGCCTCGAAGATTTCCCAAAACGCGGACCCGATGACGACGTCACGATCTTCTACACATCGGGCACCACGGGCCATCCCAAGGGCGCGGTGATTTCCCACCGCAACATCATTTCCAACATCTGGAACGGCGCCTCGGCGCAAGCGCGCGCCTTTCTGCGCCGTGGTGAAGCGCCGCCGCAGCCAGATCCGTCGCTGCCGCAAAAGGCATTTCTGGTCTCGGTGCCGTTCTTCCACGCAACGGGCTGCTTTGCCGTGATGATCCCGTCGCTGATGCGCGGCGACAAACTCGTCATGCAGCGCAAGTTCGACGGTGAGGCCGCGCTTGAGCTGATTCAAAAAGAGCGCATCAGCCATTTTGGCGGCGTGCCGACGATCGCCTGGCAAATTATCGAACATCCGCGCGTCGATGAGTTCGACCTCTCCTCGATCGAAGGCATCGCTTATGGCGGCGCTCCCGCCGCGCCCGAATTGGTAAAGCGGATCAAGGCGCGCTTTCCAAAATCCGTGCCGAGCCAAGGCTGGGGCATGACGGAAACCTCCGCCACCGCCGTCTCCAACGTTGCAGAGGATTATGAGCGCAAGCCCTCTTCAACCGGCGTGCCAGCGCCGACGGGCGAAGCGAAGATTGTCAGCCTCGAAGGCCAGGATATGCCGCGCGGCGAAGTGGGCGAGCTTTGGTACAAAGGCCCGATCGTCGTGCGCGGCTATTGGCAAAAACCAGAAGCGACGGCTGAAACCTTTGTCGACGGCTGGATCAAGACCGGCGATCTGGCAAAAATCGACGAGGAAGGCTTCATCTATATCGTCGACCGCGCCAAGGACATGCTGATCCGCGGCGGCGAAAACATCTACTGCGTCGAAGTCGAGAACGCGATCTACGATCACCCCGCGATCATGGACGCCGCCGTCATCGGCCGCCCGCACCAGATATTGGGCGAAGAACCGATCGCGGTTGTGCATCTGAAGCCCGGCATGAAAACAACGAGCGATGAGTTGCGCCATCACGTTGCGCAAAAGCTCGCTGCGTTCAAAGTGCCCGTAGAAGTTATCTTCTGGCCCGAGACACTGCCTCGAAATGCGAACGGCAAGATCGTCAAAAAAGAGCTGAAAAAGCAGATCGAACAGCCGGAATTCTAAACAGCAACGCCGAGCGCCGCGCCGATTGCGGTGGTGATCGCCATCGCGAGGGCGCCCCAGAACACGACACGGGCCACAGGGCGCAGCACATGCGCCCCGCCGGCGCGCGCGGCCGCGCCGCCGAGCAACGCGAGCGATAGAAGCGACGCCGCCGCGACCGATTGGGGCAGCATC
>JACMMP010000066.1 GCA_014378995.1 Hyphomonadaceae bacterium | reverse complement strand
GCAAAAGCTCTGTCGGCCCGCCGCGGCCGTTCCGCAATGGCCGCCGCGCCGGGCGCAGGCAAGGCCGTCACTGCGATCCTGAAGCCGCTGTTGAAAGAGACCGGCCTCGGGCTGAACGAGATGAAGCGGCGCTGGGCCGACATTGCCGGCGAAAGCTTCTCCCGCGCGACCCCCGAGAAACTGGCCGCTGGCGTCTTGACCCTCAAGGCGCCGGGGGCCCTCGCCCCCTTCCTGCAGACGCAGACCCCTCTCCTTATAGAGCGGCTCCGGGTGGCCGGGGCCAAGGTGAAATCTATCCGCCTTGAGCAGCGCACCGCCGCCGCGCCCAAGGCCGGCAACGTCCGCCCGTTGAAGCGGGCGCTGACTGCGGTCGAGGAGGCGGCGCTGGCGCAAACGCTTGACCCGGTCGGCGACCCCAAGCTCAAATCGGCGCTGATGCGGCTTGGGCGCGCGGTCAAGCAGGGGTGAGTTTCCCTTAGCGGGAAATGCCTTTATGCCTCCGCCAACTCTTGGAGGTAGCTTTCATGTTGGCCATCGGGCGCCGTTTCATTCTGGGCGCTGCTGCGCTCGCACTCATTGGTCTCGCCGGCTGCAACGCATCTGGCGGCAGCGGCGCCGTCAGCGCGGACGACATGGCGCTGGGCGCCGAGGACGCGCCGGTTACGTTGATCGAGTACGCCTCCTCCACCTGCCCGCACTGCGCCACCTTCCACGCCGAAGTCTTCGAGCAGTTGAAGACGAACTATATCGACACCGGCCGCGTGCGTTATGTGTTCCGCGAATACCCAACGGCGCCTGCGCCGGTCGCGGTCGCAGGCTTCCAGCTCGCCCGCTGCGGCGGCGCGACGCCGGAGCAATATTTCACCCGCCTCGGCGAACTCTTCCGTCAGCAGCAGGCGATCTTCGCCACCGGCACGATGGAAGGCGTCCGCGGCAAGTTCATCGAAATCGGCGCCGCCGCGGGCCTCTCTGAAGAACAAGTGATGGCCTGCATCACCGACGAAGCGGGCGCCGAGCGCATCCGCCGCATCGTCGAAACGGGCAACCGCGAATTCGCCATCACGGGCACCCCGACTTTCGTCATCAACGGCCAGAAGGTCGAAGATCCGAGCATGGTGACGTACGAAGGGATGGCGCGCGCGCTCGACGCGGCCGCCGCCAACTAAGCATGGGCGCGCAGCTCCCGTGAACATCACCGAGCTGCGCCTCCTCGGCTTCAAGAGCTTCGTCGATCCAGCGAGAGCGCCGATCGAGAACGGACTGACAGGCGTCGTCGGTCCAAACGGCTGCGGCAAGTCGAACTTGCTGGAAGCCGTGCGCTGGGTGATGGGCGCCACAAGCGCGAAATCGATGCGCGCCTCCGATATGGAAGACGTGATCTTCGCCGGCAGCGCTGGGCGGCCGTCGCGCGAGTTCGCGGAAGTGACCGTCGTTCTCACCCAAGCGCGCGGGCGGGCACCGGCGCCGTTCCAAAATGAGGACGTGCTCGAGGTTACGCGGCGCATTCGCCGGGGCTTGGGTTCGATCTATCGCATCAACGGCAAAGAGATGCGGGCCAAGGACGTGCAGCTTCTGTTCGCCGATGCGGCGACCGGCGCGAACTCGCCGGCTTTGGTGCGGCAGGGCCAAATCAGCGAATTGATCGCAGCGAAACCGCAGAACCGCCGGCGCATTCTGGAAGACGCGGCTGGCATCGCAGGCCTCTATGCGCGCCGCCACGATGCGGACCTGAAGCTGAAAGCAGCAGAGACCAATCTCACGCGGTTGGATGAAGTGCTGGCCGAGATCGAGGGCCAGGCGGCGAGCTTGAAGAAGCAGGCGCGCCAGGCTGAGCGTTATCGCGGCTTGGCGCAGACGTTGCGCGAAACCGAAGCGCTGCTGCTACATCGCCGCTGGGGCGAAGCGCGCGAACGTGAAGCGCAGGCGCAAGGCTTCTTGCGCGATGCGGAGCGCGTCGCCGCCCAAGCGGCGGCGGATGCGAGCGCGGCTGAACGCGCGGCGAACGAGGCGCGCGAAGCACTGGGGCCGCTGCGGGAAGAAGAGATGGTGGCGGCCGCAGTGCTGCGCCGATTCGAAGGCGTGCGGGTTGGGCTTGAGCGCGATGTTGCGGAAGCCGACGCGGTGATCGCCCGCTGCGACGAGGATGAGCGGCGGGCGCGCGATGAAGCGGAACGGCTCGAGTCTTTGAGGGCCGATGCGCAAGCGGCGCTGGCGCGGCTGGGCGAGGAAGCCGCCGAGCTGGGCTCTGGCGATGAAGCGCAAGCAGCAGCGGCGCTGAAGGCGGCGGAAGCCGCGCGCGATGCGGCGGCGGCGAAACGATCTGACGCGGAAGCCAAGCTGGAGCGGCTCGCTTCCGATGTCACCGCGCGCAAAGCCCGCGCGCAAGCGCTGAGCGATGCGGCGAACACGGCGCGCTCGCGGTTGGAGCGGTTGGCCGAACGCCGGCGCCTGCTGGATGCGCAGGTCAAAGCGTTGCCTGCAAAGGATGAGCTGGATCGGCGTTTCAGCGCGGCGAAGGCGAACGCAACGAAGGCGGCGGAAGATGCTGCGAAACACCGGATGGCCGTCGGCGAAGCGGAGGCTGCGCTGAAGCATGTCGAAGCTGCCGAAGAAGCGGCGTGGGCGCCCTATCGTGCGGCGGAGACGGCTTTCAATGCTTTGGGCGCGGAAATGCGCGGGCTGGAGAAGCTGACGCCGGCCGAGGCGGGCAAGTTTCCTCCGGTGCTGAACGCGATTGAAGTGGAGCCCGGTTACGAGCGCGCTTTGGCGGCGGCGTTGGGTGAAGATATCGAAGCCTCGATGAGCGCCGATGCGCCGTTGCGATGGGCTGGCGCGGAGGCACCCTCCTCCGCCTTGCCGGCGGGCGCGGCGGCGTTGGCGACATTCGTCAAGGCCCCGGAAGCGCTCGCGGCGCGGTTGGCGTTGATCGGCGTGGTCGATGCAAAGGACGGGGCGAAGCTGTCAAAGAAGCTCGCCCCTGGCGCGCGGCTGGTTTCGCGCGAGGGCGATCTGTGGCGGTGGGACGGTTTCGTGCGCCGGGCCGATGCGCCGCAACCGGCGGCGGCGCGGCTCGAACATAAGAACCGGCTGGCGGCGGCGCGGGCTGAGTTGAAGAGCGCAGAAGCGAAACTCGTTGCAGCCAAAGCGGCCGCCGATAAAGCGCAGGCGGAGCGGCAAAGCGCCGATGCGAAGCTGCGGGCGTTGCGCGGCGATGCGCCCAAGCTCGCGGCGGTGGAAGCGCAAGCTTTGCGCGAGGCCGAGCGGATCGAAGCTGAGCTGGCGCGGCTGAGTGAGCGGCGCGCCGATCTCGACACGCAAGCGCAGACCGTAAGCGGAGAGATTAGCGAAGCTGAAGCGGCGGCGAATGTCGCGGTTGGCGCGGTGAGCGAAGCGCCGGCGGGCGGCGACGACGCGGCGCTGGGCGCGGCGCGCGGCGAGGT
>JACMMP010000011.1 GCA_014378995.1 Hyphomonadaceae bacterium | reverse complement strand
GCGGCGACCGCGATCCGCTCGGCCGCACCAATGGCGGCGCCGACAGCGGCGACGGCACCAACGTGCCGAGCCAGTCCGATCCGGCGCGCGCGCGGGAAATCTTCGACGAAATCCGACGCCGCGCCCAAGACCCCAATCGTCCCGAAGCGGAGCGCGAATATCTGCGCCGCTTGCTCGATCGCTTCGGCGATAGTTGAGTTCGCCAATCACTTTCTGCGGAGTTTGCCCATGCTGAATCGAACGTTCACCGCCGCCCTGCTCGCGGCCGCCGCCGTTGGGTGCTCGCCGCCGGCCCAGCAAGACGCCCAGCGACCACCGCAACCTCCGGCGCCGCAGGAAATCGCTTGCAACATGGTGACGCCGGACGCGGCCAGGCAGGTGAGCATCGTCGATGCGCCACTCGCCGCAGCGGCGGCCGATTTGCGCGGCGGGCGCATCGCGCCGGGTGTCTACGATCTCGCAAGCGCGCAACGCATTGGCGCGGCGACCGGCTGGCAAGGCGCGCGCGCCATCGCGCTCGAAGTGACGGAAGATGCAGCCACCGGCGCCGTCACACTCAATTGGGCCGGCACGACGGCGAACAGTCTGACCGACCGCTGGACCGCGACGCTAAGCGAAGCGCCGCAGAACCGGAGCCGCATCGCTTATACTTGCGGCCGTATCGGCGAAGTCGACGCCAGCTTCACCGCCAGCGCCCGCGCGCTCGAACTGCGCCTGGCTGACGGCGCGAGCGGCGAGCTGCAGCTTTCCTTCCTGCCGCGCTGACGAAGCGGCGCGTTAGTCGATGGCGGCGATGTATGGCAGGCCGCGATAGCGGCCCTTGTCGTCCATGCCATAACCGACGAGAAAATCGCCCGGCGCGTCCCAGCCGATCGCTTCGATCGCCTCGCCCATCGCCTGGGGCTTGCGCACAAACGCACAGGCGATCGTCAGCGTCGCGCCCTTGGCCAGCAAGTGCGCGCGCGCGTAGGCGATTGTGCGTCCACTGTCGAACACATCGTCGACGATCAGCACCGGCCTGCCATCGATCGGGCGCGAGATATCGGCGCGGACCATGACTTTACCGGAGCTTTCGCGCTCATCGCGATAGCTCTCGAGCCAAAGTGAATCGTAGATCGGATGGCGCCCGCGCCGCTCGAACGCGCGCATCAGATCGGCGGTGAACGGGATCGCGCCTTGCAGCAGCGCTACTACGGTCCAGCCGTTATCGACTTCGGCGAGCTTATCGGCGAGCTCGTCTACGCGTTTGGCGATCGCAGCTTCATCGAGCAGGACGCGCAGGCGCGTCTCAGCCATTCGTGAAGCGCAGACCTTCGATCGGACCGATCTCGCTCACGGCGCCAAGCGGCGCATCTTCGGCCGGCTGATCGAGCAGCAGCGGCTCTTCAACGTGCGTGCTGGGCGAGACGACGGCAGGGCCGCCGGCGAACGCGGCTTCGTTGAAGTTCGCAAACGTCGCTTCGAGATCGACGGCGTCGGCCGGCGGGTTCTCGACCCGGATTTGGAACTGCACCGAAGCGCCAGCCTCGATCGGCTGATCGGTGATCGCGTTCACCAATTCGAAGATTTCTTGCGAGTTGGTGTCGCGCAGCGAAACGCGCACGGGCGGGACCAGCTTGTCGTCGCGGCCGATATTACGGACTTCACCGCTGACCAGCAGGATCGGCGTCGGGCCGTCGAAGGCGCGCTCAACCGCGAGGTCGTAGAATTCGAGGCCATAGACGTTCACGTCGAGGCCAAGCGCGGCGAAGGCGCTGGCCGAACGCGGCCAGATCTCGGCGACGTCTTGACGGAAGGCGACCATGCCGGTGGCGGACGCAGCCAGCGAGGCGGCGGTTGCGGTCCAGACCACAGCGGCGGCGCGGGCGCGCTCTCGGCGCATGCGCTCAGCTTGCTGGGCGCGGAATTTGGCGGCGGC
>JACMMP010000010.1 GCA_014378995.1 Hyphomonadaceae bacterium | reverse complement strand
CCAGTGCCGCCCGGCCGTCGCCGCCGGCAAGCAGAAAATCGTTTCCCCGCCCCGCTCACGCGGGCTGGCGGTCGCGCTATCGCGCGACGCGGGCCCCACCATTTTCAGCTTGCCCGCGCCGCCTCATGGCCGGGCGGCGAGAGCGCCGTCGCGGGCGAGGCCCCGCGGCCCCGGGATCAGCCGGGAACACTTTCGAGGACAAGCTCATGACTAATCGCGTCACTATCACCGGCAAGCTTCTGGACGCGCCCAAAGTCCGCAGCTTCGAACAACGCGGCGGCACGATCGAGATCGTCTCGCTCTGGATCGAAGTGAGAGACGAGCATCGCGCCGACCGCTTCACCGTCGAGATCAATTGCCCGAAGGCCGCGGCGGCTGCGAAAGCAATGCGCGCCGATGTCATCGCCGAAGTGACCGGCGTGCTGCGCCACGATCGCTGGAAGGACAAAGCCTCCGGCAAGTGGACCGGCAAAGTCTATGTCGCCATCGACCCCGGCCAGGGCACGCTGCGCTCTAAGGGCATAGCGCCCGATACGCAGCAGCAAGCCGCGGCCTGAGCATCATGACCGGCCGCGCTTGGCGCGGCCGGTCTATTCTACGAGGTCGACCAGCCGCCGCCCTTGCCGACGAATGCGTCACGGTCTTTGACGGCATCCGGGACCGGCCGTTTCAGCGTCTTCAGCAAAGTCTCAACATTGTCGGCGATGAGGTTGGCGAACTTGCGCGCATACATGCGGTCGAGTTCGCCAAAGGCGGCGCACAGATCGTTCGCATAGGATGCCGCCCAATTGGTCAGGTCGTCGAGTGCGACGCCGAAGCGGCGGCCGAACGCCTCAAGGTCGGCGAGCTTCAGCGAATCCAGGTTTTCCGCGGCGCCGACCTTGAACGCGAAGTCCGGCGTGAATTTCGGATCGAGCCTGGTCGGCATGACGTCGTAACGCGGCGCCATCGTAATGGCCCCCGCCTCGTGCAGCAGCGCGAAATTCTTGGCGTGGCCGTCGACATTGCCGATCAAGATATCGAACAGTGAGGCGCGGACGAAGAATTCGCTCGCGGCTTTGGGATCGGAGGTCTGCCCGATCACGCGCGCTATTGCGTCAGTGTTGAAGATGCGCTGACCTTCTCCATAGCGCTCATATTTGAGCGAAGGCGGCAGCCCCAAGGCCTGGGCGAAGTCTTCCTGATGAATGCGTGTAACGCGGCCCTCGGGGCTAACGGCGCGATCGAAGCGGCGCGTGAGCAGCACCTTCACTTCGCCGAAGCTGACCGCGGCTGCATCGGCGGTGCGCAAAAGCAATCTGTCCGACAGCGTCATCGCTGCATTCTCGTAGATCGCATCGTCTTTGTGCCGTTCGTCCGGCGCCTTGATGATGTGCGTGGTCGGCGCGCCCGAGCCTTCGCGCGGCTTAGCGAATTCGCCTCCCGGCAGGCGCGTCAAAGCGATCTTGCTTTGGACGCCTGAGAGCGGGGAGGGGTCGCGAATATGATCCGGGAGCGGTGCGCGGGTGTGAAGCGCGCGGACGAGCTCTTCCATCTGTGCGTCACTCAGCGTCTCATAGTCCTTCGCGAGATCGCCTGGCACCTTCGAAGGCGCGGCGCCCTGCGGCAGCACCGAAACCGCGCCGGCGCAATCGCGGCCTAAGTGAAACAATAGTCCGGCAATGTCGTCGCGACTTAGGTTCTCGCGATCCATCACCTGCTTTAGAGCGCCGTCGCGCTCTTGCAGCAGGTTCTCGAAATAGGGACGCGCCGCTTCGTCGCTGAAGGCGTCGTCTCCGAGCGGCAGCGATAAGGAAAGCGGCGCGGGTGCTGCATGTTTTAGGTGCGCGTCGGTATAGGCGAACGCCATCGCGCCCTTGGCGTCGCGGGCCAAGACTCCAATCGGCGCATCAAAGCCGTCGAGGCGTACATCGAGAACCAGTTCCTTCACGCGTACTTCCTCACACGCTCGTCTTGGCGAAGAGGTCGACGCCCGCCGCGCGCGTCACTTGGATCACGCGCTCGAATTCGAGTGTCGGCTTGCCGTTCTCGAGTTCGGACACAAAGCGTCTGCCAACGCCGGCGCGCAGGGCTAGGTCTTGTTGCGAGATCCCTCTCGCCTTACGGGCCTTCCGCACGAGCGCGCCGATGTCTTCGACGCCAGCGACGAGATCGAGACCAGCGCCGCTTGTGGGCGTAACAAGAGTCGTGTTTGCGAGCGAGCCTTGGACAAAGCGGTCGCGGCGGGCCGATGGCCGGGGCTCGATGCGTGCAGCTTCGGCGATGTGGGCGCGCTTCTTCAGTTGCTGAAAGCTGACCGGGCCTTCGAGTTCGGCCGAGGCATCGCGGAGCACGCCCAAAGGATCGTTGGACACAAGCGCCTGGTTTGCCCGCAGCGCCTCGATCGCTTGCTTGACCGGAGCGGACTGAGCTTGGCGGGCAGCGTCTTGCACCCGGGAGTCCGCGGTTATGGCGCGCGCCGTCGCCAGCGCTTCGGTGACGGCCGGTGAGCGCATGGCCTCAAGGGTCGCCGCCACGGCTGGATTGCGCAGCACTTCGCTGACCCCACGGGCGGCTTCCATCGCAAGCTCTAAGGCAGTCTTTGATCCATTGGCCATTTTGATACCGTCCGGGATCATATAAGGCAGGCACAGCAGGTTTCAATCCACTTAATGAACCCCCTCGGGAGCAGTTTCGCGATAGGTTGTTACCGTTCGGGATCGTAACGGATATAAAAACGTATTGCGTTGCGATACAGATTGGTCTATGTCAGCGCCATGCCAGTCGCCCCGCACCCGGGCCCGTTCATCCGAATGCGCATTTTGCCGGAGGGAATGGGGGTCGCCAAGGCCGCCAAGATCCTCGATGTCGGCCGCCCCGCGCTCTCCAACCTCCTGAGCGGCAGCGCTGCCCTCTCGGCCGATATGGCCGAGAAGCTTGCGCGCGCCTTTGACGCCGATCCCCGCGCGCTCCTCGATATGCAGGCCGCCTACGATGCCGCCGAGGCGCGCGCCCGCGGCGCGGGCTCGGGCGCACGCGCCTACGTGCCGCCATTCCTTGGCCTGAAAGCGCGCGACATTGAAGGGTGGGCGGTCGGCGCAATGGAGCCGCGCTTCCGCTTTGCTGTGCTCTTGCGCACGCTCGTTCATTCAACCGCGGTCAGCCTCAGCGACGCGTCCTTTCCCGGCAACGACAATGCTGAGCGTCCGGGCTGGGATGGTTTCACCGAAGCAGGCGAGGGCACGCCTTGGGTGCCGGCGGGGCGCGCTGGTTGGGAGTTTGGCGTCAATGCGGACGCGGCGAAGAAAGCTGCGCGCGATTACGCCAACCGCGTGACCGCGATCCCGGCAGAAGAACGCGCCGAGATCACCTACATCTTCGTCACGCCGACAATTTGGCGCGACAAAGACAAGTGGGCCGCTGAGCGCCGCGCAGAGGGCAATTGGAAAGACGTGCGCGTCTACGACGCCGCAACGCTCGAAGAATGGCTTGAACAATCCATTCCCGCCCAAGCTTGGCTAGGCAACGAGATCGATCCCGCGCGGAGCGATGCGCTCTCGCTCGACAATTGTTGGCGCCATTGGGCGAACGTCTGCGAGCCCGAGCTCATCACCTCGCTCTTCAGTCAAGCGATCGAGTCTGGCCGGCTTGTCGCCAAAACAAGATTGGCGGAACCGGGCGCAAAGCCGCTCATCGTTGCAGCGGATTCCCGCGATGAGGCGCTTGCCTTCTTGCATTGCCTCTTTGCCGATGACGATCCCGATTTTGGCGGCTGGCGCGACCGGACCGTTGTCTTTTCCAAGCCTGGATTATTGTCGAAGCTCGAGGGGGCAGCGACCTCGTTCGTGGCGGTGGCCGCGAACCGTGATGTCGAGAAAGAGCTGGCGCAGTTCAAAGATCAGCGCGCCATCGTGGTGTGCCCGCGCAATCTCGCCAATTCAGAACCCGACATCATCTTGGAGCCGCTCGCGTGGGAGCCATTCGAACGCTCGCTTATGTCGATGGGCTTCAATCGCGATGAAGTGAGGCGGCTAAGCTATGAGACCGGCCGCTCGCTCACTGTCTTGCGCCGGCGCTTGGCGTTGCTTGAACCCATCCGCAATCCGGAATGGGCGGTGGAGCGCGATTACGCCGAGCATCTCATTCCTTTCATGCTCGCTGGCGCTTGGCGCGACAACAATGGACCCGATCAGGTCATCCTCTCGTTTCTCGCCGGCGATGCGCCGCACGACGAACTCGAAAGGCGTCATGTGCGGCTGATGCAGCTTGAGGACGCGCCGGTTTGGGCGGCGGGCGCCTTCAGGGGCGTCGTCTCCAAGACCGATGCGCTCTTCACCATCGCGCCTTCGATCACGCGGCGTGATCTCGATCGCTTCTTCACCGTGGCGGAATTGGTTCTCTCTGAGCGCGATCCCGCGCTCGAATTGCCGCCGCAGGATCGCTGGGCCGCGTCGATCTACAAAAAGAACCGCGAGATCTCCGATGCGCTTCGCGATGGCATCGCTGAAAGCCTGGTGCTGCTCTCGGTGCATGGCGATGTGCTCTTGCGCGCGCATACGGGGCTCGATGTCGAGGCGCGGGTGCGGCGGCTGGTCCGCACGCTTCTTCGTCCCAACCGGGATGAGACAGCGCTCGATGTCACTGTGCTGCAGAGCCAATCAGGCGATCTGCCCATGTATGCGGAAGCCGCGCCCGAGGAGTTTCTTGAACTGGTCGAGGCGGACCTTGCCTCAAATCGATCGGGCGTGATGGCGCTAATGACGCCGGTCTCGGGCGGCTTCTTCGGTCACAACCCGCGCACCGGCATTTTGTGGGCGCTCGAAAACCTTGCCTGGTCGCCTGAATATTTTCCGCGCGTTGTGTTGGCTTTGGGCGAAATGAGCAAGCCCACATTCGACGACAATTGGTCGAACAAGCCGATCGAGACTTTGAGTTCGCTCTTCAGAGCCTGGATGCCGCAAACCGGCGCATCGCTCGAACAACGCGCGCGCGCCTTCGACCTTCTGGTCAAACGCTACCCGGAAGTTGGCTGGCGCCTGGCGCTCGAACAATTCGATGGCACTTCAACGGTCGGTCACTACGCGCATAAACCCCGTTGGCGTTCGGAAAGCCATGGGATGGGCGAACCCAAGAAAGGCGGCGAAGAGCGCAGCTTCGTCATGCACGCGCTTGAGACCGCGCTCGGCTGGACCAAGCACACGCGCGAGACGTTGGGCGATCTGGCGGCCGTCGCTTCGCGCCTGCCGCCCAAGTATCAAGAAGAGATCTGGTTTCGGATCGAGGATTGGAGCGCTGGCGCTGGGGAAGAAGACCGCGCCTGGCTCCGCGAGAAAATCAGAGTGGGCGCGCTGACCCGCCGAGCCGTGCGCCGCAGGAAGAGTCGGGGTGACGCCGATCAGACCGTGAGTATGGCGCGGCGCGCTTATGAAGCGCTTGCGCCCAAGGATGTCGTGCTGAAACACCAATGGCTCTTCCTCAAACATTGGGTCGAGGAGTCGGCTGACGAACTTGAAGACGAGGAGCTCGACTTCAAGAAACGCGACGAGCGCATTGGGGCTTCCCGCAGCGCGGCGATTACGGAAGTCTTCGCCGAACGCGGATTTGCGGGCCTAGTGGCGCTCGCCGAAGGCGGAGAGGCGGCTTTTCTGATCGGACGCTTAGCCGCTTCGCTCGTGCCGCTGGACGATGCGATCGCCGGCGTGCTCGCGCTTGCCGCGCGCAACGACTTCAATACGGCGCGCACCCATCGCCTGATCGTTCAGGGTGTGATGGCGGGATTGCCAGCGGAGAGCGAGCAAGCAACGCTTGAAACGATAGCCGCCACGTTCCCTGATCCGCAGATCGTCGACATGCTGACATTGATGCCATTCCGGAAGACGGTGTGGGACATCGTCGCCGCCCGCTCTCGTGAGGTTCAGAACGCGTATTGGAACGCGATCCCTCCCGATTGGGACCGCCAGTCGCGCGATGAATTCAGCTATGCGGTGACGAAGTTGATCGAGGCCGGGCGTCCGCGCGCGGCCTTCCTCTTCATGCGGTTTGATCTTGAGATCGTCGAGACGCGTCTGCTGCACGATCTCATGCGCGCTATAGTATCCGACTGCAAGGAAGCGCCGAAGACCTACCAGCTCGAACAGCACGATGTGCAGCGCGCGTTTGAGATCCTGGATAAGAGCAAGCTAATTCCGTTCGACGAGATGGCCGCACTCGAACTCCAATACCTCGATGCGCTCGACGATCACGGCGAGAAGAGCCACATCCCAAACCTAGAGCGTTACATCGAGCGCAGCCCGGAACTCTTCGTGCAGGCTTTGGTGTTTGCCTATAAGCGCGATGACGACGGCGAGGATCCATCCGATCTTCAGGTCGACGATCCCAAGGAAGCCAGCGCGCGGGCCACCAGCGCTTATAAACTCCTCCACGCACTTGGTCGCATTCCAGGGCGCAATGAGAAGGACGAACTGGATGCCGACCGCATCGAGACCTGGATTGGAAAAGTGCGGGCTCTTGCCAAGGACCTCGCGCGCTCTGAGAGCGCCGATCATCTGATCGGGCAGTTGTTGTCGAATGCGCCTTTGGGTGAGGACGAGGTCTGGCCCTGCGAGCCGGTGCGAGATGCGCTGGAGCATGTGACGACGGGTCCCCTCGAAGGGGGCATTACCATCGGTCTTCTGAATGGACGCGGCGCCCAGTGGCGCGGCAGCGGCGGCGATCAGGAGCGCGACGAGGCGGCAAAGTACGAACGCTACGCCAAAGCGCTGCAATATACACACCCGCGCGTGTCCAGGATCATGCGCTCGATGGCGGACGATTATCTGAGCCAAGCCAAGTGGCAGGACGCCGAAGCCGATGTCCGCAAGAGATTGCGATCATGAGTGAAGCGATCGACAAAGCCTTCACCGCTTTGGGTTTCGCGCATCGTCCGATCCATTCCTATCTCAAGCCGATGATCGAGGCGTTCGTGGCCTCAGGCGCCGCGGACAAGAACTACCTGACCGAACTCGGCAGCGGCGTTGAAGGGCAGTTCTGGTCGCGCGCTTGGGAGGCGATGCTCTACTGGCGCTTCAACGAACAAGGTTGGAGCGTCTCAGGACCGGGCGCCGGTCCTGATCTGCTAATCAAGACGGCCGATCGCGATGTGCTGGTCGAGGCATCCTTGCCTGCGCCTGACGGCCTGCCGCCGGAATGGCTTAAGTTCGAGCCGAATGTCGTGAAGTCGATGCCGCACGAGGCGATGCTGTTGCGCTGGACCTCGAAGCTCAGGGATAAGCGCAAGAAGCACCTTGAGGACATCGAGAAGGGCCACGCCGACGCGAAGACGCCCTTTGTCATCGCCATCAACTCAAAGCGGCTCGGGTATTTCCCGGAAGAGAATGGCATCAGCCAGTGGCCGTTTGCCGTCGAGGCGACGTTTCCGATCGGTCCGTGGGCGGTGCCGATCGATCCTGAGACCAAGGAGATGGGCAAAGCCTATCAGAGCTTGCGCTTCAGCATCGCCAAGAAGCCAGGCGTCGACATCCCGACCGATAACTTTCTCGATCCCGACTATGCCTGCGTCAGCGCGCTGATCGGGTGCGCTGCGTGCTACGCGGAAGAGGCCGTTTGCGCGAAGTTCGGAGGTCAACCGCCTTACTTCATCGTGCACAATCCGCTCGCGACCAATCCGCTGCCAGTCGGCTGGCTGCCGAACGCCATCGAGTACGCCGCCACGCGCGAGGGCGATGACGAATTTACGTTGTCGCGGTTGACGCCGCGCGTGAACGCCGCGCGGCATTCACTCCAGACTTAGCTCTACCCGCTTTTCGAGATCGTAGCGCATGATCGGTGCGCGCGTTCGCTTCCGCCCGCCCGCTTTGGTCCACAGACGCTTGCGATTGTTCGCGGCGCGCAGGCTAAAGCCCATCATGCGCGCCATAGCGAGCGGGCTCTTGCCGGCGTCGTAAAGCCGGTAGCAGATCTCGGCGCCGCGTTTGGTAAGATGCCCAGTCGGGGGAACGTATTCATCCTTATAGGAGGGCCGGCTGCGCCGGTGATTGGCCGGAAAGCGCGGATCGAGATCGCCTGTGAACTCCGTACCGCGGAGATTGCATTCAGCGTCCACTGCGGCATCGGCTTTGTTCGCCCGATCAATCTGCCGCAGAATGAGCGGCTCCAGGCGCTTCAATTCTTCCTCGTACACGCGCTCAGCCGTCTCGAAGACGAGGTCGTTCCAGGGCAAGGTCAACTCGACCTTCGAGGCTGCGCGATCCCACAACGACTCCCGGTAGGCGCGCAGCCGGTCGAGCGCGTCACCTTTGTAGCGGAGACCGGAACGGCGAACATAGTCGCTTGCCGCATACGAGCGGCCCACGTCGGCCATCAGTTCATGCACGCGATGGGCGATGCCGTTGCGGTAGTCGAGCAGCTCATTGAGCTCGTTTGCTTCTTCCTTGGTGAACATCCCGATCTCGATGGCGTGGCCGAATGCATCCTTAAGTTTGGCGCTGCGCCGCGCGTCGTTCTCTAGAATGGCGTTGAGCCCGTCAGCGTCCTCGGCGGTGAGACGTTTTTCGCGCCGGGCGTCTGCGACGACGCCGCGGAAGAGGCCAGCCAAACGTAGCGACTTGTCGCTCTGCCATGGGGCAGGCGTCCCGGGCTTGTGCGGAATGTCAGGATAGACGCTCTCGCGCATGAACCTGCGCACGTCGTCATCGTAGTAGAGGTAAAGCGCTGCCTCCGCGGCCCGGTAACGCAACACGTTGCGATCCAACCCCGATGCACGGCCTCCGCGCGGGTCGTTGTAACGGCTTGCCGGAAAGGCGCGGCCGTAGCGTTGTTCTTTGTGCGTTTTGCTGACGCCGGGCATGACTGAGATCTCCTCAGCGCCGGCGCTTTTGGGCCGGCCTAAGTGTGGGATGAATTCGGTTTGACGCGTGAGCGGCGTCTGAAACGGGGCGCGGACAGCATGCGATTCCTTATGTCATCGAACTAGCCGTTTGTCATCTGATCGCGCTGCCGTTCAGAACAACATCATGTCGGGATCGTCCGGAACCGCGCCGTCCATCAGATTGGCTTCGAACGCGGCCATGATCTTGGCTTGTCTTGCAGCGCTCCACTGATCGACGTGTGAGGGCTTCAGAACGAAGTTCTCGACATGCTCCAAGATGAGCCGCGAGAGCTCATAGCGCTGATAGTGGCCTTGAGATGCGAGTACGCGATCGAGAAGGCTTCGCACTCTCGCGGCGTCGTGCGGCGCGTAACTAAGGATGACCGCTGTTTGCGTCGAGGTGAGTGGGGCGACGTTCAGCACGCAACGCGGCGGATTTTCTGGATCTGCGCTCTCCAGGAATGAGAACATCGACGACACCGCCAGCACCGCTGGCTGATCGTCGAATAATATCACGTCGTGCTCGACGCTCTCGAATGCACCGGTCTTGAAGATCGGATCGAAGTAGAGTTCGCGATATTCGTTTGTCTCGTACGCCGTCGCGCCCTGGAGCATAAATTGCACCCCAGCCTTTTTCGAACCGCCGATTTCAAAGAGGAGTCGCGTCCTGGCCGCCGCCTCCATGGTTGCGTGCAACTCGCGCGTCACCGCGCGGTAAGCGAGCAGGAAGAGGTGCTCTGGGTTTGTGAGATCGAGCGGGCTGGCGTCGATCGGGCGGAAGAGGGCGCTGTCGTGCTTGGCGCAGAGGCCGGTGAAGGTAGACGCCTTATTTCGGCCGACGCGCTTGAAGGCGAGATCCGTTCCCTCGCGCGTGACGTTGAGCGAGATTGTCATCACATGACCATCTTCGGCGATGAGATCGAGCGCGCCGGAATTCTGGATCGAGTGGGCGCGTATGGCTTGGCCGTCGCACTCTTCCAAGGGAGCAATGCAGCGGTCGAAGCGTGCGGTGTTGGCGGCGTGAAAGCGCCCCAGCGCCTTACCGCTCAGCTTCCGCCTTGCATTGTCCCTGCGGCCGTTCATCGGTCCACCTGTTGGCGGGTCTAGTCCGCTAAGGCGATCTTGAGCCGATTCGGAGGTGCGCTTGTGCGCGGGTACGCGGTTGCGGCTTCGCGCACCTGTCTGCATTGTGCCGCCCGTCTAGCTGCGCGGCGCCCGGTGAGCGATGAACGAACGGCCAATGCCGTAGACCACAATTGGGTGAGCGTGTCCGGGGCCGCCGAGTACGTGTCCCATCGGCTCTCACCAATCGCGAATAAGCAGAGCGCTATCGGGATTTGCCAAGTGACGATGCGTAGCGTGACGGCGCCGCAAATACGGTTGCGGGAGATTGCGACGACCTTCGCCAGATTGCCGTGTGACCAGCGGCGATGCGCTGGCTTCGCCAGCGCCCGGGCTCTCGTGAACCGAGCCTTCGTCTCGGCCCTTCGGGCTTCGATCCCTATCGCGGGGCCCGCCCAACCACCCGGGGAATTTGCGGCATTATCGACCGTGGAGTGAAAGCGGCTGACAGCGAGGAAAGCGGCTGACCTTCTGAACAGATGGCAAGCAGACGAACTGGCCTGATCGCTCTGGGCACCGGGCTCGTGTCAATTGCCGCGCTGGCGTCGAGCGCGCCGGACGTCCTGCTCTACAATCACAGTCCGTCGATCGCTGTGGGCCTCTATCTCCGGGTTGACGGACCGATCGCGCCGGGGACGGTGGTGACCGTTCGCGCAAGTGATGTTGCTCCCGTGGAAGCTCACGCGCGTGGGTTCGATGATCGTAGTGATCGTTTCATCAAGCACGTCGGGGCAACCGCCGGCGAGCACGTCTGCGGTGGCGGCGAAAGCTTGTCTGTCGACGGCGTTGTTGTCGCGCACGCGTATCGTGGCGACGGTCAGCAGCGCCGCACATGGGTCGGATGCCGCAGGTTGAACGAGAGCGAAGTTCTCCTCTTAGGCGACACTGTCGACAGCTTCGATGGCCGCTATTGGGGACCGACGAGCGTCGCATTGATCGAAGGCGTGTGGCGTAAGCTCTGAGCAAATTGCGTACATGAGGAGACGACGCGCCACGCGCGGCAACACTGCGACGTGCGGCTGAGCATGTTACGAACGATCAGAAGAAAGAATGGTGGTTCGGTCGGTGCGGTGTCGGGGTTGTGGAGAGCAAGATAAAGAGCGCCGCAGGTTTTCGTCTGAGGCTTGCAAAGTCTGGCATTTTCCTGCGGCGAGGCCGAGTCTAACGCGGCAAGAAGCGCCGTATGGGCGCAATTTCAACGACGAGCGCCGCCGCACATGCCGAAAGCCTCGATCTCAGAGATGCTGCGCACGTCGCCGCTTATGCGGCCGAACGAACGAGACCACGCGCTCAACGCTGCGCGCGAGGTGCATGTTTTTCGGGAGAACGATGGGGTCCGCGGCACTGTCCAAAAGGGACGCGGCTCGCCCAGCGCGCGCAGCGGCAATCTTGGCGCCAAGCTCTCGAAGCTTGTTTCGGAGCGCAAGTGGAGCGGCCAACGCGCTCGCCTCACGGGCGGGAAAACCGCATTCGCAGCGGACCCCCGTCAACGCGTTGTCGCCACCGTGTTTTACCAGGCCCACGGCGGCGGCGCGGCCGGCAAGCTCATCGCCCACGGAAGTTATTTGGAGCGCGATGGCGCGGGCCATGACGGGGAGAAGGGGCAATTTTACGACCGAGAGCACGACGAACTCGACGCCAATCCGCGCCTGGAGGAATGGGCGAGCGCGGACAAGCGCCACTTTCGCCTGATGCTGGCGCCAGAAAGCGGCACGCGCATCGAGGACCTCAAAGACTTCACGCGCGCAACCATGGCGCGGATGGAACGAGATCTAGGTGTTGAACTCGATTGGGTCGCGGTCGACCACCACAACACCGACAATCCTCACGTCCACATCATTCTTCGCGGTCGCCGGCGCGATGGGCCTGACATGGTCATTCCGCGCGAATATGTCGGCTTGGGTTTGCGGCACGCGGCGCGAGATGTTGCAACCGAGATGCTCGGCAATAGAGGCCCCGAGGATGAGCGCTTGGCGCTGGAGCGCGAGACGCGCGCCGCGCGGCATACCCGCCTGGACCAATTGCTGGAGGCCCAGATCAAGACGGGTGTCCCGGTCCGCATTCAGGCGGTCGGCCGCAACTTCGAGCCCGTTCTTCGCGCGGCGCTCCGAAACCGAGTTCGTGAGCTCGCGAAACTTGGACTGGCGCGCGAGGCAAAGCGTAATCGCTTCCGCTTTGAGCCAGACTGGAGTGAGCGTCTCCACGGTATCGGGCGCGGGCTCGACATCCGTCGGCGGCTGGGGCGCGAGCTGGCGCTTGGCGAGGGCAAGCTCAAACTCTATCGCGCGAGCATGGGCCGCGTCCTCGGCGAGGCCATCGAGATCGGCACGCGAGGCGATGGGCCCGGAAAAAGCTACGTGGTTATCCGGACGCCAGGCAATGGCGCTGTGTTCGTCAATCTCCGCACCCGTGACATTGGAGGCTTAGAGCAAGGCGGGGTGCTTGCGGTTGAACCTCGCAAACACAAAGGGCCGGGAACGCGCGTTCGAGCGGAGGTGCTGTCTTCCTTCCCGTTCGACCAGCAGATCCATGCGCGCGCTGAGACGGAACTCGACCGGGAGCTTGCGCGCGGCGTCGCGGGCGAAGCAGGCCGGTTGTCTCAGACGCCGGACGTAAGAAACGCGCTGGCTTCGCGGATTGCATGGCATGAGAACGAGAAGACCGGCGGTCGTGATTTCACCGGCCGGTTCGAATTCTCGACTGACGCACTTAAGCGGTTGCGTGAAGGCGAGCTTGCGCGCGAGGGGAAGGCGTTCGCAAAAGGCGCTGGCAAGCGTCTGATATCGATAGAAGATGGACTTGAGCGCGATTGGCTGGTGCGCGGTGTGAAGACGCTTCACCAAGGCCGTTTTGCCATGCTGGAGCGCAATGACGCGGTGGCGTTGCTGCAGTTGTCGCGCACGCAACAGCTTGCGATCGGCAAGATATATTCAATTTCGATGGCGCAAGGAAAGTTCAAAGCCACTCCATCGCTCGGACTTGAGCGGTGAGCATTTCGCGTGGCGCGCGAATTGGCTGAGACAACGCCTGCAACACCGGGAAACACTGTCCAACGAGATGGCTCCCACACTGAGCAACGCAATACGCTCTAGGACAACTGCACATGTGCACAACCGTTGGACCACGTAGCCGATGGCGAAGCGCGCGGGAACCACGCGACCACATGCGGTTTTCAACTAAGCGACTAATCAGGTTCGTCGCAGCAATGAAGTGGCGCATTATGTGGTGCGCAACAAAGCAGCCCATGATGACGCGTCCCGCCCGCAAGTCCGCAAGCCACGTATCGGCCGATCAGCTGTCGTTCTTGTTCGCCGGTGCTCCACCGAGCGGCGTCGCTGAGAAGGCCGCGATTAAAGCGCCGGCTCCTGTGGTGGCTGTTGTTGAGATCGCTAGCCCGCCCACAAAGCGCCTACGCATGCACAGGAACGACACGAAGCGAACCATACACGTGCCTGCAGAGGACCGCCGGCTCACAGTCGAAGAGGCCGCGGAACTGCTGTCAGTGAGCGTGAAGACGCTGGAGGCCTGGCGGCGGCTGGGCAAAGGCCCGGAGTTCGTCAAACTCGGGCGCTCCGTACGCTACACGATGCGCGCGCTTGACCGGTTCACGCGCGAACGAACCGTGCGAAACTCCGCCGAAGGCCGCCTGCTCGATGCGCATCGTTAGCTTCACGCAGCGCGCTGCGTTTCCCTATGACGCACGATCACGCACTTTTTACAGTTGCCCACAGATTTGAGACAGGAATGGGATTCGAAAATTCGCGCGCGCGCAAATGCATGAGTTTGCTTGGAAAAAGTGCGCGCGAAGCCGGTAACGTTAAACCTGTCCCGTTGTTTTGCTTTCCCTCTCAAGCACTTGCGCATGATTGGGAGACGAATGGGACGCGAGTCCGGGGCATGAATATACATTTGAGTTTGTTGAGGAAATTCGCGCCGTCTTCGCTGACGTTGATCTCGGTCTTCTCGCGGACAGCGCCGCACAATTCCAAGATCAGGTTGTCGACTTGGGCGTGATATTCGGTGCGCTTCTCCTTCGGGAGCCGCAGGACATTGCTGTCGTAATAGCTGAGTTCGGTGTTGGTTAACGGCACTGGCCGACTCCGCCTAAGTCCTGACCGGTTTACAAATTGGTGTCATGAACACCGTTTCGGGAGTGCATATAGTCGATTTTTGGGGATTTGCAAGGAACCAGTTTACAAAATCGTAGTTGAGACTATGTATGTAAACCGAGGGACAGGAGAGCAGCGATGATCGGACAAAAGCTCAGGGTGGCGCGCGTCGCCGCCGGCTTGTCTTTGCGCGACCTGTCGGAGGCGATGGGCGGCCGGGTCACGGCCCAGGCGATCGGCAAATATGAGCGCGACGAGGACATGCCCAGCTCCGGCGTGGTGCTGGCGCTCGCCCGGGCTCTCAAGGTCTCCGAGGACTATCTGCTGCGCGACGAGGAATTGGTGTTGGAGAGTGTCGATTTCAGGAAGAAGCCAAGCTCATCGGCGCGCGAGGAAGCGACGCTCGAAGCGCGCACGATCCACTTATTGGAGCGCTACCTAGCGGTGGAGGACCTACTCTCGTTGCGCAGCGTCGAATGGGAAAAGCCCAGGAACGCGCCTTACCCAGTTAAAGAACTTCGCGACGCGGAAGACGCCGCGCGCTCGATGCGTGAGGAATGGGGCCTCGGCGTCGATCCTGTCCCCAAGCTCGCCGAGCTGTTGGAGGAACGGGGAATCAAGGTGCTGTCGCTCGACTTGCAAGAGGTCGACGGTCTGGCCGCGGAAGTGAAGCGGAAAGGCCGCGACGCCGCGCGCGTCATCGTCATCAAGAAGAGTACGTGGGGCGAGCGCAAGCGCTTCAACCTGGCGCATGAGCTCGGGCACATGGTGATGGCGGCTGCGCCAGACCTGGACCATGAGAAGGCGGCCCACCGCTTCGCCGGCGCGTTCCTGATCCCGGCTGACGTGCTTCGCGCCGAAGTCGGTGCCAACAGATCGACGATCAGCATCGGCGAGCTCGTCGCGCTCAAAGAACGATTTGGCGTCAGCGTTCAGGCCATTGCCTATCGCTGCAAAGAACTGGGCATTTTGGGCCAAAGCGCATTCAAGGCGCTTTTTGACGAGTTCGAGGCGCGTGGCTGGCGCAAACCGCCTTATGCCGAGCCCGCCGCCATGGCGCCGGAATGCGAAGAGCCGAAACGGTTCGAGCGGCTGTGCTACCGTGCGCTCGCCGAGCGATTCATTGGCGAGTCGCGCGCAGCCGAACTCTTGGGCATTTCTGTTCGTGAGCTCGACGCCCGGCTGGACCAAGCGGTTTGAGCATTGTCGATCCTCGTCTCGGATACGTCAGTTCTGATTGATCTGGAACGGGGAAGCCTCCTCGAGCCGCTGTTCGGCCTGTCGCACGCGTTTGTCGTCCCCGATATCCTGTATCAGCGCGAATTGGCCAACAATATCGGACCCGATCTCATGCAACGCGGGCTTCGCGTCGAGGCGCTCTCGCCCACCGAAGTGGGCCGCGCCACCGTGATGGCGCGCGCCCGCGCGGCGCTTTCTGTGCCGGATACGTTTGCATTTGCACTGGCGGAATCTCGCACCTGGACCTTGCTCACGGGAGACGGCGCCCTTCGCACGGCGGCGACACAGGCGGGCCTAACGCATCACGGCGTGCTCTGGGTGATCGATGAGATGGAGCGCGAGGCGGTCCTGGACAACGGACGGCTACATGCGGGACTTACGACGATTAGCACCCACCCGCGCTGCCGGCTGCCGTCAGACGAAGTTCAAGCGCGGCTTGGGCGGCTAATGCCAAGTCAGCCATGAGGTTTTTATGGTCGTCGTCGACGCAGTGCAAAGGTCGTGTCTTCGACCACAGCGTCTGAACCGGCGTCCCGCGTGGATGAGCGCGGAGGCCGCGACCTCCAGCGCAGGTTCGACAATTGTGTGGGATCGTGCATGTTGCTCAGCGATCGTTGATCACGTGTTCTGCTGATCGAAGGGTGTCGGCATACCGATCTCGCGCAACAACAAGCGCCCCAGGCTGGAAATCTCGACAGAGTGTTTGAAGTCGCCAGCGCGCGCGTCAAACTCCGGAACAGATTGCCCTTGCTTCGGGCGAGCGTAGTTCTTCTGCAGCAATCCAAGACGAAGAAGGTGCTCCTTGCCCGCGACGTACAGACTTTCCTGATCAATCTCCTCTCGATTTGAACCCATGTGAATGGGGCCAGGCCTGCTCACGGCCTCGAACGCATCGCGATCGGCACCGCCATAACTTCTGCCATAGGCGTTCAAGAGATTGACTTCATCATCGTCCAATTCGCCCAGGAGAATAAGCAGACGTTTGCGTCTCGTGACGTCCGCGTCGCTCGCCGAGATTCCTGACGTGACCGCCGCAACGATTTGATCAACGCGGTTCTGGGACAGGGCCCGCGCGGATTGATAACCGCCTTCCTCGACAAGATCGATCTTGTATGGGTTGTTCAGCAGTGCTTCCTTCGCGGCCTCTTCAAACTTGCTCACTCGTTCATCCAGCGCGCGCAGGTAGGTTACGATACGATCGGCCCTTTGGCCGGGGACAATGGCGCCGACAATCTCTGCCAGCGGGCCGCCAGCCAACGGCACGATGCTGACAACAGACTTGCCCGCGACGACGAGCTTGTCTCGAATATCGTCGTCCAGGCCATCACGCTTTGGTCTATCGCCTTCAGTCATGGGTGGTTCCTCGTGCGTGCGTTGTTGCGAATTTGATGTCTGCATTCAGAGACCCAAGTTCAATCACCGATCTGTCGTGAGATCGCTTTTGCCGTCTGCTAACCGGCATCGCTGGAGCATGTCCGCTATTGGGATATCTCGCCGCGCGCCGGCGAACCCTTGAGCCTTGCCTGAAGCGCCAAACCCGGTTTGCTATGTAGTATGAGCGACGCCCAAGACATCTTTGATCCGGCCTACGTGAAGGGCGTGTTCGATCGGTGCTCAAGTCGATACATCGGATTCAGCTATTTCTTCTCATTTGGATTCACCGAGCGTTGGCGCAGGCAGTGCGTCGAGTTTCTACCTGAGCCCGAATCTGGCGGGCTGACGGGCTATGATCTAATGGCTGGCACAGGTGAAGTTTGGCCCCATCTGCTTCGCCGCTTCCCGAATATCAGCGCAATTACAGCAGTGGACATCTCATCTGGAATGCATCTTCAGGCGATAAAGCGTCTCCATTCTCACCGGTCGCACAAGATCGCGTTTGTGGAAGACAACGTTCTTGCGAGTGCGCTTCCGGCCGACAGCGCGGACTTTGTTGTCGCGACCTTTGGCCTGAAGACCTTCAACGAAATGCAGCATCAAGAGCTGGCAAGGTTGGTGGCCCATGCCCTCAAACCCGGCGGCACGTTTGCGTTTGTTGAAGCATCCGATCCAAAGGGTTGGTGGTTGCGGCCACTCTACCGGTTTCATTTGAAGGTCGTGCTGCCGTTGATCGAGCGGACGGTTCTCCGCGGCGCCCAGGACTTTGCGATGATTGGGACTTATTGCGATGCGTTTGGCGATGCGCGAGGGTTTGGCGCGGCTCTCAAACAAGAGGGCCTCGACGTTGAGTTTCGCAAGTTGTTCTTTGGCTGCGCTAGCGGCGTGTTTGGTCGCAAGGCTCTGTGATATCCGCTAACGGGCAGGGAGGCTGCAACGTCGCCTTTTGGGATTGAAAGCACGGAATGCGGTTGCCAACGGAGGGTTCTTAAGTCGATGATTTAACAATGCCTCCGTCAGAAGTTGGACGTCATTCTTCACTAGACAAGCGGCTCCTGAACGCCGCGATTGCGGTTATTCGCCGTGAGCCCGGTGCGTTCGTCTCGCGCGACGCAATCGAACTACACGACCATCGATTTGTTGCGCTTATCGCGGATCAGCTGAGGCGGGCCATCGACGAGGTGTTATACTGTGATCTCGGCTGGGAAGGTTTGAACAGGGCGGTCGAAGCAGAACGGTTTGTGATCGATCGTAGTCAGACCGATGAATTGCTTCCGTTGGTTCTGTCGGTGTCCGGGCGGGGCTACATTCGCGAGTCGGCGGTTCGAAACGTCCGATCGGTGACGGGGCCGTTTGCTCTGACGCTTCTGGTCCAAAGACTAAATGACTGGGTGCCTCAGGTTCGCGCCGCAGCCGAAGCCAAGCTTGCGACGTTAGTGCCGACGCTTCGGCCGAGCGTCATTACTGGATGCATTGAAACGCTCTGGCGTTTCGAAGGAGTAGGACGCGCCTCGCTCGCTGGACGTGAATTGGTCCAAGCATTGGTGCACATAGCCAACGACGTTGTCGGCGCGCGCGATTGGCTCTTGCAGGTCAGAGGTGATCGCGCCGTGGGTTTGGTTCACGGATTGCTACGAACTGGAGTGGCCGACGAGCACATGGCGCGCGTCGCACAAGAGCATGGACATCCGCGCGTGCGAGCGATCGCAGCGAAGGCAATCTTGGAGGGTGTCTATTCGTGGCGCGCGCGAACGACCCAGCGAAGGGGACTGCCTCACCGACTGGATCGTCAGTCGCTCGCTCTCAGTCTCCTCAACGACCGCTCCGTCGACGTCCAATACTGGGCGCTTCACTACTTAGCCCAGCACGATAGCGACGCGGTCGCTCTTGAACCAATCCTGAAACGCTACCTGCTCCATCCGCGCATAAAGTTGTCTGAGCTGGCGCGGTGGAAGCTCAACAAGCGCGGGGTTGATTGGTTGTCTTGGGTAAGGCGCGAGTTCGCGGCGTCGCCGCGAGACCTTAGGTTGGCCAAGCTATTGGGCAGAGTAGGCACTGCCGAGGACGGCGATGCGCTTTGGCAATCTGCGCTTGGGACAGCAGAAGATCGGCGCGCGGTGTTCTTGATGGCCGCCGCGCAGTTGCAACACGCATTGGCGTTGGCGGAGCTAGAGACATTGGCGCTGGCGGACAGCGATCTGCCCGCTGCGAGGAGGGTGACCGCATCGCTGTTGGAGGCAAAGGCGCTCATCCCAATCGCAGGCCTGAGAGAGGCGACCCGGCAGGGTGAGGTGTTCATCAAGCGTGGACTGCTGGCACACGTCCGACGGCATGACGTGCTGACGCAGTTGGAAATCTTTAGTCTCCTGGAGGCGGCCGGTTCAGTGCCCGAACCGACGGAATTCGCGAGGTTGAATCGGAAGATCAATCGGGGTCGGCTTGAGGTCACTCCCGACGCCATCGAGAGGCTCCGTCGCCTATCCGAGGCTAGCCCGAGGACAGCGTCCTGGATGCGCCGGCTGCAAATCCTTTAGTGGATAATGGCCGCGAAGGTCCGCTAACGGAGAGCTGGCCAGAGAGGTCGCCTTTTGGGATAATCGGTTTGTGCTCGATCTAATTCCACTCAAGCCCAATGCACGTCGGCGGACCTTGATTAGGCTTTGCTTCGTTTGGTCATCACACTCGCGCCGATTGTCCTAGCAGCACCGTTCCTTCAGGCAGGCGATGCTGGCCGCTTGAGAAGAGCAGGAAAAGAGATATCGTCCCGGCGGGGGATGCTGTGAGCGCTCAAACGATCCGATACTGCACGTTGTTGGCCCTAATGGCCGTTTCGGGCTTTTTTGCGCAGGCGTTCGTCGGCGCCGCTGTTGCCCAGAGTTTGCCGCCAAGCGTCCGAGCGCAGGGCGTCACTGTCTCTGAGTGGAGCGCGGTGCAGGAGGAGGTGCGTCGCCTCGCGGCACAGAGTGGCAACTCGGAGCGTGCGTTGGCTGCAATCGCAGAACGCCTGGGCGTACAGCATGCGCGGAACGGCGGTGTGGACCTCGGCGCATTGTTTGAGGGACTGGAAGCGCGCGTATCCAGACTCAGCGCCCTAGAGCAGCGATTGGGCGAGCTAGGGATTGGCAACGACAACGCGCGGGGTGCGGCGATCGTATCTGTTCGCGCCGCAGTCGACGCTGGTGACTTGGACCGCGCAGACCGGCTTCTCTCCGAGATGACGGAAGCCGATGTAGCTAGCGCCGAACGACTCCAGTCGGAAGCGGTTGATCGAAGAAACAGAGCCGCGATGATGCTCGCGGCTCGTTCCGACCTTGCGCGGGCGCGTGGTGAATACCGTGAAGCGGCCGCGCTGTTGCACCGAGGAGCGGCTCTCGTAAGCGCGCCTGAGGCAAAGCTGCTGTTCTTTCTAGCAGAAGCGGAGGCCTTGCGGGAGGGTGCGGCGCTGGGCGACTACCAAGCGCTGCGGGACGCGTTGGGGGTTCTTCGAGACTATGCCTTACCTCTCACGCCGACGGGTAGTGAGGGGTGGCGTCAGATTAGAGATGGGATGGTGAGCACGCTCTATCGCATCGGAGAGGCGCAGAATGATGTTCAAGCCCTGAGCGAGGCTGTGGAGGGCGCGCGCGAACTGCTGAGGCTTTCGCCTCGCAGAGGTGACCCTGACACGTGGGCGGGCGCTCAATGGCGTCTCGGCAACGCCTTGCGTCACCTCGGAGAGGTCTCGCGGGACCGCGGCATCCTGCAAGAGGCGGCGCTCGCATTTCAAGGCGCCTTGGAGGTTTACACGCGCGAGCACGAACCAGTGTATTGGGTTTGGCTACAGAACAATCTTGGCAACGCGCTACGCCTCCAAACCGAGTTCGGCGATCGCCGAACTCTCTCGCGCGCAATCGAGTGCTATCGCCTTGCTCTCTCGGGCGCAGATCGCGCAACGCATCTCGATCAATGGATTGCGGTGCAGGCTAACCTTGCAATTTCGCTTCGCATGCAAGGTGGTGAAGCGAACATTGAAGAGTCAATCTTGACGCTTCGCGATGTCGTTGCTCTGAGAGATCGCCGCCGCACCCCTGGCCCGTGGGCGTACGCGCAGTTGCAGCTGGCGCGCTCGTTAGCGGCGGGCACGCAGCGCGAGCCGTCACGACGGGATGAAGCAATCGTCGCTGCGCGCGCGGCTGAGACGATGTTCAATCGGCTGGGCCAGCCGACCTTGCTTGGAGAGAGCCGGGAACTGTTAGCGCAGCTGGGGGGCTCGCGATGACAAACAAACCTGAGGAAGCCGGCGCGCTAGAAAAAGCCTCGCAATTCGTTACGAAACAGGCAGCCGGATGGTTGGTCGGCCTAATGTTGACAATAGTAGTTGGCACTGCGCTGTGGACTTCGCGCGCTACGCTGGCACCAACGGTCTGCGGCAACGATATGATGGCGGTTGCGTGCGAGACTCTTAATTTGGTCGATGACCGTGGAGAAGTCGCGCGACGAGAGATCCTCAGTGGGATTGAGGGTGATTGGGGCAACGCAGCCAGCGCAGAAACGCCAGCGTGCGCCACTGTGCTTGAGTATGACCTTTCCCGTGACGGCGACACGGATGTAATCGAAATCAACGGCGAAAACTGGGTCAGTCGTGGCAGTGTCGTCGCGGTCGACGGCGACGTGATCATGACGCGAACGATTACCCCGGTGGATGAGGCGGGCACCCAATGGCAGTTGAGACTTGAGCCGGGCCGGCTCACACAAGTGGATCATCTGGGAGTGCAAACGACACTAGTTCGTTGTGAGGACTGACGGCGATCCCTCTCGGCGTAATCGGCATGCGTTCAGGTCGATCGTTCAATATGCGCAGTGGGTAGGCTAGGACTGAGGGATATGCGCCCTGCTCAAAGGGAACAACCATGCTAGATCTCAAACTCGTCGCCGCCGTCATATCTGTTTGCTCTGCGCTCTTGTCCGCGTGGTGGTGGTGGAGATCATCGACAATGAAGCTGCGCACAGTCTCCAAGCTTCCAGACACGTTGGGTGACGGTGATCTTGCATTTGGAACGAGACCCGGTGAGTTCATTCATTGGCGGGTACATCTGCAATCGCAGCTCAATGCGCGCGCCGCGATTGCGGCAGCGGTCGCCATCTCCCTCCAAGTCGCTTCGGATTATTTGCCCTCGGTTTAGTGCACATGATCCAACTGAGGATACCGCCTTTCGAGGCCGCGGGCGTCTGCTCACGGGCGAAGAGGGTTAGAGTCTGTTGTTGGGATGAAACGGGCGAACGACGGAAGCGTTACGGAGGTCTCTCGAATCCTCTTCCTCTCAGGCGCGATCCGAACTTCTTCCGCCGTCGAACTGGCTCATAGTAATTTCATTGAGCAGTTTCACTTTGGCGATCGGCTTCACGTCTCCGAGCGTTTTCACCTTGTGACGGGGCACGTACATCAGCTGATCCGGTTTGCCGTGCTTCAGCGCGTTCGGCGTTGAATGGCTCGCGATCGCAACCCCGAGTATAGCATTCGTCGCTCCTGCTCGTGTGCCCTTGACCTCAACCGTGCATTGTGGATGATGAGAGTGATTTGAGGCGGGGGGCCGCCATGGAAGGACTATCCTTCGCGCTTGTTGCGGGCGGGCTCTCGGCGTTCGCCGCCGTCGCGCTCTTGGTCGTCGCTTGGCGACGCGCCGCCGCCGTCGTAGCGCCGGGCCAGCCAAGAAAAGCAATTTGGATCCTAGTCGCCTTCGGCGTCGCCGCGCTCATTGGTGCCGCCGCGCTTTGGGTGCTGAACGCCGCAAGCAGTCAAGCGACGCCTATGGAGCTTGGCTTTCGGGTTTTGGCGGTTGTGCTTACTGTCGCCGCCGCGACTCTGTCCGTGTCAGCGTTCATCCAGATATCGGCTGTGTCTGTCGATCGCGAGACCTCTCCGGGCTTCGTTGATGTCGTGCGCCTCCTTTCAGGCGCGGCGGTCACTGGCCTCGCCGCCATCTTGATCGCCTTGCTTGCCGGATGGTGGACGCTTGGCGATCCCGCCGCATTGGAGGAAACGCTTCACAACAATTTTGAGATGGTGCTCATCGCGCTAGGCGTCGCACTCGTCGTACTGACCGCCTGGTCTAATCGCGCCTGGGCAAATGCCGTCGACGATCCCGCGCTAGTCGAGCGACGCCAAAAAAGCGCGTCCGACTATTCGCTGGTTTTCGCCTGCGCGATTGGCGTGGCCGTGCTCTTGACCATTGGCGCCAGCGGCTTCGCGGCGCGATTGGCGCAACAGCAGATCGACGCGATACGAGGCGCCGACACGCACGTGCCGCGCGAGCGCATCCAGGATGCGGTCTTTAGGATCGCCGTTCTCGACGAGCGGTTGGCGACGCTCAATCATGCCATTCGGAATCGAGAACTCGAAAGCGAGTCGTCTGCAGAGATCAGTATCGCCGCGAGCATGGAGAGGGCGGAATTCTGGGCTGATTTCGCGTTGGTGGTCGCGGAAGCCGAAACCGTGGCCGGCGGACGCATCTCTCTCGACAGGTCAACGGGTTTGTTCGAGGTGGATTCGGCAATGCACCTTCAGGCCGTCGCGCGTGCGATCGCACGCGGCCCCGAGGGTCGCCTGCGCGAACAAGTGTCCATCGGTCTGTCGCGCCTCCGTCAGGATCGGCAGCGTATCGTACAATTGGACACTCAAGTCACGGGTCTCATTGATAGCGAGCGCGCGCGCGCCCAGGAGATCGCGGGCCTTCAATTCTCCCAAACGTGCGAGGTGCGCCGTCTCGCCTGGCAAATCGCCGAAACTCGTTCCAACGGCCCTGCTGACGCGCTTCGGGAGGCGCCGACGACGAATGATGCGGCGGCGCCGCCGGACCTAAGCGCCTTCCATGAAGCGCGCGCTGAACTGAGCGACGAAGAAGCGATGGCGATTGCCACCGCGCGCGCCGAGCGCCGAGTCGCGGCCCTAAGCTGCGCGCTGCCCTCGCGGGAAGATGAGGTGAAGGCATTAGCCCTTGTTGGCGCCGTGCGCCCGTTGGCGCGCTCTGGCATGAGCTATTGGCTCGCGCGGCGCGCGCCAGTCGCGCTCTCGGTGCAACTTGTCTTGGTGATGGGAGCGTTGGGCGCGCTCATGCGGGCGATCAGTCCACTGTTGCGGCGCATGTTGCGAGTCGGATCGTCCGCCGACGGCGCCCCCGGCGCCGAGGCGGCAACAGCCGCCGAGATCGCCGCGGCACCTGGCGGGCTGGTCGAACTCGGTCTGCAATTGGTGTTTGGCATGGCGACCGCGCTTGCGCTCTTCGTGCTGTTAAACGTCGCAATCGGCGCCTCATCGCTAACCCAAAACGCCGACATCCCTAACGGGGACGAACTCAGCCCGTTCGCCATGGCCGCGCTTGGCCTGCTTGGCGGCTATGCGGGGCTCAATGTCGCCGATTGGATGGGCTCGTTGACCACGCAACTGTTGCTGAGCCCCAGAAAGCCGGACGCCGCTGATAGTGGCGAAGCGCCTCGGCCGACGCCGACAGAGGCGCCGCGATCGAGAGACGGCGCGAGCGACGGCGATGGTCCAGGTGTTGGATAGAGGGAGGGGCTGATGAGTGACATCATCGATGTATCCCAGGCGTGCGGGAAACAAGCGCGCGCCCTGGCCGATGCGGGTGTTCAAACCATCATTCGCTATTATTCGCGCGATACCGGCATCCCGGAAAAACGTTTGAGCGCACTGGAGGCGCGCGCGTTCGCGGCCGAGGGCTTGCGTATCGCTGTGGTGCATGAGGCCCGGCGCGGCGACACCATTGGTGCTTTCAGTGCCGAGAAGGGCGCGCTCGACGCCGCCTATTGTATTGACTACGCGCGCAACATTATCGGGCAGCCCAGTGGCTCGGCGATTTACTTCGCCGTTGATTTCGACGCCTCGGCGTTGGAATTGAAAATGCAAATCATTCCCTATTTCCAGTCCGTTAAAACCGCGCTCACTGCGCCAGGGGTCGGTGGCTATAAGATCGGCGTCTATGGAAGCGGGCGCACATGCCAAACGATCGCCCACGCCGGCCTCGCGAACCATACTTGGCTCGCTCAATCGACGGGCTGGGCCGATCACGCGACATACCTGAAGTCGAACGCGTGGGCGCTGAGGCAATTGGCGGCGACAAAGCTTGGTGAGGTTCGATGCGATCCCGACATCGCCAATGGACCGTTTGGCGATTTCGTTCTCGCGGTTCAACCCCACGCAGAGAGCGCCGAACGCATTGTGATCGCGCGTGAAGGCTTGCGCATGCGCGCCGGACCCGGCGTCGAGCACGGCGTTGTTCGCGTCCTACCGCTCGACGCGCGCGTGCATGAACTGAAGCTTGTCGGTGATTGGGCGATGATTGACATCAATGGCGACGGCGCCGCCGATGGTTTCGTCAGCCGCCATTACCTGCGTTAGCGTAGCGGCACCCATCGTCTGTCCGCTTGGGCGGCTAGGTGCGCGCGCGAAGCCACATGAGCAATCGTTAGCAATTCCGCGATGACCGCATATCGACCCAACAGTCGCTAGTGTCCGCCTTGGGCGAATTCGAGCCACCGGCTTCAGTGCGACGAAGGTCCGTTATGGGGCTCATGCGAGCCAATGGCCGTTAATGGGATGATTCCCCACTGGCGATGAATTGCTACCTGTTCATTGAGGCTCGACGACGTCGGCCCCCCAAGCAGCAGGGCTGCACAAGAATTGAAGAGACGTTTCGCCGGCCTGAACTGAGTCGACAAAGGCAGGATCAAGACTGGCGCGCCAATCGCTATCGCGGCCCTCGCGGAGGAGCGTCGTCACCAACGCGGAAGCGTAGCCACAATGGCCGAAGAGAGTAGGGTGCACGGCACCGCTCGTGTCCAGGAAAGAGCTATCACGCGTTTCTGGTTCATAACGCGCGTCACTAC
Organism: Hyphomonadaceae bacterium; assembly: GCA_014378995.1. Lineage (GTDB taxonomy): Bacteria > Pseudomonadota > Alphaproteobacteria > Caulobacterales > Aquidulcibacteraceae > Vitreimonas. Next base: position 139,592 of record JACMMP010000010.1, on the reverse strand, counting down.
ATACCGCGCTCGTGTCGAGGATGCTTGTGCCCTCAAGATAGCAGGGTCCCACGGGTAAGCCGCCAGGCCATGAAGGGTCGTTCCAAACAAGCACGTGTGGCGCGCTCTCATCATTGGGCAGTGTCGATTGACGTACGACGCCGATGCGGCGCTCACTGCTGTAAACGCGGCCCTGCACCCAGGCGGAGTCGAACAATGTGTTCACGTGGCGCTGCTCGAGGCTACAATAACCGTACGGACGACTCCATGGAACGTGGCCGTCAACGACTGTCCAGCGTTCCGCGTCATGTGTTGCGGCGACCGCGGAATTGAGCGGCGAAATAACTTCCGTGAAGGCCCCTTGTGAGGCTTCCAACGTGACGCCCATTCCTGGCCACCACGAGATAATGCTGGGCACGATCGAGGGCCGGCTATCGAACGCATTGTCGACGCACGGCTCGTAGTCGGCGTTGCTGCCTTCGACCGATCGGTACTCGGTAAGCGACGGGTATTGAGTAATAAACACCTCTTCGCGCGGGACGCCTAACGTATCGATGGCGCGTGCGAGCACGGCGTATTGACTCTCTGGCCCCCGCAGGATGCTGTCGATCCGTGCCTGTACGCGTGCGTAAACGCATTGAACAAAGCTCTCCTCTGAAGACCCTTCGATGCAAGTTGGCGGCTGCGACAGAGACGTCCACATCGCGCGATCGTGGGGCAGGGACCGTTGGGTATTGGCATGTCCCGCGGGCACAAGCTCGATGTCAGAGGTGGCCTTTGGCGGCGCCGCCAACGACGTCACAATACGCGCAAAGCCGATGTCGTTGCCGCCGGTCGAAACGAAGACAGCATCGGGTGATCGGCCTTGGAGGTCGGCGCGCGCCTGCGCGATTTGACTGGGCGCGATGTCGTATTCCCCGATTGGCGGGGCTATTTGATCATCTGGCTGTCCTGGGTGGCCCGGGATCGACTGGTATGGCCGGTAGCGCGCCGCCACCTGCGCCGAGGTTTCGAGAAACGACCAAGGTCCGGCGATGCCGTCGGCTACCGAAGCGCCGGAGCAGCCGTAGTGAAGCAGCGTCACCGAGAGACGCGGATTTTGACGCGCGAGGAAGGCGGCGGCAAGCGCAGGTCCAGAGATCAAGGAGCGGTGACAGCGCGCATCGAGCCAAATGGCTGCTTGTGGATGAGAGACAATTCGCCAATGCGCATGTGGGTTGCCTTCCCCAGCGGAGAAGGAATCGCCTAGCGCCACAATAGTGAGATCTCGGGCGACGACGCCTGTGCGGAGCTCGGCTTCTTGTCCTGTATCGTTGTTGCGCGTGCGCACTTTCACTTCAACCGGCTCGTCCAAACTCACAATCGTCGACTGCTGCGTGCATGCTTCCCATACGTTGGAAAACGGGCGTCCAGGCCAAGACCAGTCACAGAGAAGATTAGCGCTAGGGCCAAGAAGCGAAAACGTTACGTGTCTGGACACATCGTTTACCCATGCCGGGTCATAGCGATAATCCTGCGCGCGATAATGCGTATCGTAGTTCTGTATGAGGTCGCGAGAACCGCGTGGATGGATGAGGTCGGAATCCAGAACATTGGGAAATAGCCAAGCCGCGCGCTCCCGTTCAAACCACTCGCGGTATTCTTCGGTATAAGCTGCCAAATCGCGGTAAAACCGTTGCTCTTCGGTATAATCACTTCCCGCAATGGCGACTTCGTTGCTGAGCAGGCGGAACCGATTATCGATTTGCCAATCAATCTCCACGACGCCGGCGCCGTCACGCGCAATGCGAGCTCGCTCGCTAATGATCGGCGCGGCAATGACCAATCGGTCCTTCGATGTGGTGACACAGCCCGCTAGACCCATGCACGAGAGCATGCCGGCCAAAGCGATAAGACGGACCCCAAGCGCCATCGTGTGCTCCCCAGTACCTGCGAAAGTTTTTATCAGCTACCTAGAATTGTAAAGTCGGATTGCGGGGGCTTGCCCGAAAAAGCGGTCTAACGTTCTTCGCAACTTGATTGAGTCCAGGGTCGCGACGCCCCTCGCGAGATCGCGGGGGGAAGCGTGACGACTAGGCTCTGGTGTCCGATATCGGGCGCAGATGAGCTAACGACCGCTTCTGGGATCTCGCTGCGACGCTAACCGGGTATCTTGGATTTCGGACTTGACGGCGCGCGCCCTAGGGAGGGGAAATTATGCGTTCAAGGTTTGTAGTGGTGCTCTTCGCGTTGCGAGTCAGTGGGTGCGACGGGGATAGTCTGGGTGTCGACCGAGCCGCGACGATTCAAGAGGCGAGCCCCTCTCAATCGGTATCGATGACCGCGTTCTATTCGGAAGCCACTGCGCGCGACGGCGACGATCTTGAAATTAGCATCCGCATGAATGGTTTTGATGCCTCAGAGCGCGGCAAGGTCTGCCGCAATCTCAATCCGACGACAGAGGGCTCGACGGAAGTGAACGTATGGCGTGCTGCGCGCGACGCGCTAAGTGATCTCGTGCGAGATCGTCGAGTGGACTGCGTCGTTGTGGGCCATGATCAGCAAGACGAACGCATGGTGGCGAGGTGTAGCGTCGATGGGCGTGACATCGGCGAGCAAATGGTCGAGCAGGGATGGGCTCGAGACTGGACATACTTCAGTCAAGGCCGCTACGCGGCTGCCGAACGCCGAGCACAACAGGCACGACGTGGGGTCTGGGGTTTGGACTGTCCTGCGGATGTTTGGAGCAACCGCGACTATTCTCGACCCTAACCGCGACCTAGCGAGCGATCGTGCGTGACTCGACAATGGTTAATGATTGGTTAACGTCTCCGTGGGTCACGGGAGGCATGGGATGTCGCTGCTACAGCCTAGCGCTCCCAATAGTGGTGGGCGCCGCCTTGCCGCTGAAAGGAGGAGTGGCCCGGAGACATCTGGATTATCAGCGCTTTTCTTTCTATTGTTTGGCGGTGGCATTATCGCCTTGGCCACCTGGGCTGCCCAATCATCCACTTCCGAGGGGCAGGCCATTCAGGGCACCTACGGTCTGTTGGTGGCCGTCACCCTTTCTATCATCGTCGTCGGATACGGTTGGCTGCATCGGCTCAGCGGCTCCGTAGCGCGTCCGCAGTCAGCGGTCTTGAAGTGGGCGCAGCAGCTGACCGCACCGCTCGGCAGTGCCGCGACATTTCTTGACCATACGCTGGTGTTCGGCTTCGCAGATCGCTGTGGAGCAGGGCCGGGCAAGCCAGCCGTGAGAGCCTTTCATTTCGTTTTATATTTTGGGACGTGCATGACCGCTGCGGTTCTGCTGCCGCAGCCATGGGGCCTGATTGGCGTGTTTCTCGCGCTGTTTGGAATTTTCGGCCTGTATCGCAAGTGGGTATGGGTTGAAGAGGATCGTCGCAGCTACATGCTGAGCGGCGCCTACGACGTCAGCAAAACGTCAAATCTCGGTATCGGCTTTCAAGGTGACTATCGTGGCGTGGCTCTGACCGCGCTGGCACTTACCGTCGTGCTTATGCCGCTCGCGCTCATGCAATCGGCGGCATTGGGATTTTTTGCCCTTAAGGACGGCGGCGACATCTCTGCTCTACCGGTATTTGAGTGGTTCATCTTCTTTGGCGGCGAGATGGCCAAGTCTGTCCCGTTCGTCGACTGGTCCGAGATTTACGGGGCCACGACGATCACACCTATTCAGACTGTTCATGGTGGCGGTCAGCATATGCTGTTCTTTGTGCGCGCTATTGTCGACTTGGTGCTGCTTGCGGGGTTGGTGCAGGTCCTTGAGCTGTCCGGCCGGTTGGCAAGGCAGGAAGAAAATTTTCGCGATCCGGCGAACCCAGAACGACTGCTGGATCCATTTCTTGAGCGGGAGGCATTTAGAGACATCGCCAAACTTGTCGTGCCGGAAAATACTCAAACGATTCAAACGCAGCTCGTGAGTGGCCTTAAAACGCGGCTTGGTCCTTTCAACAGCTATAGCAATCGGCAGATACGGCGGATTTTGCAATCTGGGGAAGCTCCAGATTATTGGTTGCCAGAGCATGAGACGGCCGCAGCGATCATTCTCCCGCACCGAGCCAACAACCAAAATGGCGCTCCTCAGTATTTTACCCGCATCATTTCGACGGGGGTTATTCAAGAGTGGATCGGATCGGAGGTCGTAGACCGCGCTGTTCATGATCGAACACAGATAGCAGCAATCATGTCCGCTCTCGCATCCACTCAGGGCGGATTTGCCGAGGTGCGCGAGCTGGCGCTCCAACGGCTGCCCAGGTTTATCTTGTCAGCGGATCCCGTCGTATGGTCAGGTTGCGCGGGCGCAATTGTGGAGGTGTGTGCTGAGCAAGTTCTTCCGGCCGAAACTGAACATGTCTTCGTCAGAGCTTTGGTCGAAGCTGATGAGAGTCCCGTCTTAAGTGACAGGTCGCTCCTCTTGCACAAGGCGCTCGTTGCTCTTGGAAACGTGAGACGCGAGGACGGCTCAAAACCGTACTTCGATTGGGCGGCGGTGCTCTTAGTTCGAGAACTAGAAAACCGTAGTGAACGTCGCCTTCTCCAGTCGGCCGCTATTGCGCTAAGTCAGATCGCATTTAGCCCAGGGGAAGTTCTGAACCGTGCGCAAAAGAGCCTTGGCGATCTGCAAGAGCGGATGTGGGGATCCAGATGGAGCTGGAGGCGGTGGGTGATGGTCGGAGCCCGGAGCCGTCTTGCAAGGATTGCCGGACAGAGTTGTGCGAAGATTTCGCGGTATGAGTCCGTGTAGGCTGCATTGCGCGAATGTCCGCTTTGAAACTCGCTAGAGCCAGAGTCCGAAATTGGGATTCTCCGGTCGAAGTCGCCGGCGCGTAATTGGAGGCCGACTATTTCTTCGTGGCGCTATCGCGTGCGCGTGAGCGTGTCTATTCACGCGTTCGCTCCGCAACGTTGTTTAGCGATCGTCGGACCGAACCATGTGACGCGGATTGGCCAATACCATTCCGCGGTTCGCTAGAGTCGCGAACTGTTCGTCGTCAGGTGTGAAATCGGCGCTGATGCAGAAAAACTGCGTCATAAGCATGATGGCCATATTGGCGCGAAGCAGGATGGGCTCGATCCCTTCGAGCGTGTAAAGCCGGCGGACAGCAACATCATCGGCATAATTGGTGTGCAGGCAATTGTCCTGTAGGAGCGCGTCCCAATACGGATCGCCGATCTTGCGGCCGATCTTCTTCAGGTCCTCTACGGCATGGCCTGGAAACTGATGAACGAACACGCGCTCCTCTGAAACGAAACATCGCGTGTCGTGGAAGATGATCCCGCGCGCGATCTTGCGGCCGACATTGTTGACGCGCGTCGCGTCCGGTGTGACGCCTCGAGCCAAGCGCACCTCGCCGGAGCGGCTGTCTCGCACTTCCATACTGACTGAGTTCGATAGCATTTTGGAGCGTCTAGCTCGCCCTTGTGGACGGGCGAGGGCGCGATCTGCGGCGTTTCCGATCGGACCGGCGCTGGGCATCGCGAAGAACCCGGCTTCGGGGGCGATGAGATCGCGGAGATATTCCTCGTCTGCGGAATAGCGGTTGTTGCAGTCCACGTGGACCTTGAGGGTTAGTCGCTGGGGGTTTGATCCAGGAATGCTCGGTAAGAAGAGCTTTGGGGGAAGGTGGTCTTTAGAAGTTGCGCCCATTTCTCCGCATAGATAGCAGAGCGAGCGTGCGCCTTTGCTTTGACGACTCGGGCCGGTCAATGCGTCCTCCGCTTGAGCTGAGCGAGCTTAGCCCCTGTCTTAGTCCCGTCGTTGGTCTTAACGAGGACGCGAGAAGGCGTCGGTTGGGGCCGATTCGAAAATCACCACACAAAAAAGATGATGCTCGCCACTAAAACGATCGCGGCGACGATTAAGAAGAGCGCCAGTTGAAGGCGTGGCCGAACGCGCATTGGCGTTCTGGCGTCGCCTCGCATGCGCGCATAGGTAAGGCCGAGGTCCACTCTTCTGGTAATCGATTGTCTGTCATTTTCGCGCGGGCCGCCTTCGACCTTGTCGAGCAATGCCCATGCTTCCTCTGTCTGATCGAGATGGCGCAGCAACAGCGCTAAGGCTTGCGCTGCGTCGCCTGTCACTGGGCTATTGTGCTCAGCGCAGACATCGAAGATGCCGAGCACGCGCCGAAGATGGATATCGGCCTCAGCAATAAGCCCAAGCCGGGTTTCTAGCGCAGCGATGTGAGAGAGCGTCTGCGCCACTTCGGGATGGTCGGCGCCATGGACGCTTTCTTGGACCCTCAGGCTCTGCTGAAAGAGGTCCATGGCGGTTGTAGTATCGTCGCGTCGTTCCGCGAGCATTGCGCGCGCGCCGAGGAGGGCGCCGACGGCTGGTTCGTTGCGTGTGTCAAAATCGTCGATTTCGATGTCGCGCGCAGCATCGATTGCCGCTTGCGCTTCCTCGACCTTACCCTGGTCAATGAGGATGTGTGCGTGCGCGATAAGGGGATTGAGCAGTTCGTAGGCGTGCTCGCCAGGGTTGGCGCGTTTCCATTCGAGTACTGGGGCGAGCAATTGGGTGGCTTCATCGAAAGCGCCTCGCCGGGCGAGCACCCGAACCATGGCAAGGGTTGCATTGATGCCTTCGGGGCTGGGGCCTTCATTCTGAGACCCGCTCTTATCGAGCGCATGGCGGGCATGCTGTTCGGCGCTGGCGAGATGGCCAAGCGCCAGATTGACGATTGAGAGTTCGGTAAACGCCGTCGCAAGCGCGGGTCTGTCTGCCTCGAGCGCGGTCTCGCGCGTCAGCGGCATTAGCAGGCTCCGGACGCGGGCATACTCACCCAGCCGTCGCAGAAGGCTCGCGTGATATAGTCTGACCTTGGCCGATAGTAAGAGATCGGCGCCTTCGAGGTCTTGGAGCGCTTGAATGGCGTGCCTGATATAGGTTTGTGCTTTTGGCCAGTCGTCGGGCACATTGATGTCAGGCAGATCTTCGAGCGTCACCTTGAGCAAGTTGTTGAGCGCTTCGCGTGAAGCGTCCGGCGACATGAGGTGCCGCATCGTTTCAAGCACCTGGGAAACGACCGAGATCAGGGCGCCAAATCTACTCTCGTTGGTGAATGTGGCGAGACGCGCGTTATAAAGATGCTGACTGGCGGCCACATAATCTTTGAACGGCATGTTCGAGAGCGCGCTCGCAAAGTGGTCCGGTATGTCGCTCGACAGGCACGGAGAGAGCGCAGCAAGTAGATCGCGTGCTTCGGGAGGCAATGCTTCGATCTGGCGGCGCAGCATGTTGCCGAGGGGCTGTTCATCGGGGCCAAGCTCGTTTAGCGCGCGCAGGATATCGGCAAACAAGATGTGAGGGTCGTGCTCGAGCATCATTCTGAGACGCGAGAGCTTGCTTGGCGATTGGCCGATCGCTGCTGTGATCTGCGCTGCCTCTGCCTCGGTGGTGGTCGGGCGGTGCGCGCGAAGGATTTTTAGATGGTCGGTGACGCTGGGCTGAGCGAGCGCAATCTGGGCGTCGACATCGATTCCGCGGATCGAACTGGCGCGGCTTAGAAGCAGAAATTTGATGTCGCGGTGTTTTATCCAGTTATGGATCGAGTGGGTCTCGGCGTCATCGACGACAATCAGGGCGGGTCCGGCCCTGCGGCGTTGGGCTGCAAAATCCAGTGCCTCTTTGGCCGCTTGAGTGGGGATTGTGGAACGGAGTTGGGCGCCGGCTGCAGTCGCATGGCGCATAATCTGCTCGTTGGCGCTGTCGCCGCCGGTTTCGTCGATGCGCCAAACGAGGCCATAATCGTTTCGGTATTTCTCGATGTAGCTATGGGCAAAAGCCGTCTTTCCGACGCCTTGCCCGCCGTAGAGGAGCACCGAAGAAACACCGCGCTCGGCGAAAAGCAAATGAAGGCGATTGAGTTCGGTCTCGCGCCCGATGAAAGAGACGAAATCGACCTGCTCATGAAATTCTAGGCCGCCAAAAACTTCCTCTTTGCTGAGCTTTGAGACAGCGGCGCGGATCTCGGCGCATGCGTCCTGCGGCACGATCGCGAGCGCCTCGGCGCCATGACGCTTGGCGGCGGCCCGATCAATTTCGGCGTGTCGATCGATGGCATGGAGGAGCGCGCAGCCCCAGGCGAGCCCATCGCCGCTTGTATCATGAATACGCCGGACCACGCGCTGAACCACGCGGTGCACTGAGATAGAGGGCGCCCCTTCGTCGGGGCGTTCGACATCGATCAGCGCATAGCGAGCAAGCGCCCCTAACGCATCTACGATGCGATCGCTCGAAACTGGTCCTGCATCCATGAAGGCGTTGTCGATATGGGTGCGAACCGCCGCTTCCAGGAACGAGGCTGGGATTTGTTCGGGCGCGCAATAGGCCGCCGCCGACATGACGTGTCGGCAGAGTGGACTTTTATGGGCGAGATCTTCGAGTGCGACGGAGTAGGTGGCGAAAGTCGTGCGAACGTCGGCGTCATCGGTCTGGACGTCCATGAAGCTGTCATAGCGGCGCAAAACATCCTTGTAGGTGAGCGCCGTATTTTCGCGAAGCAATGCCGCGGCATGAGAGAGCGGAAGCGCCAGGCCGTCGAGATCAAGCGCGAGTTTGCGCGCGCCGGCATAATCATCAATGCCCGTCGCTTTGATGAGGAGCTTTGCGCCGGTGTCTGGATCGAGCTTTCTGACGGTGATAGGGTTCCAGTCGCGGCTCCAGGCGGTGTTGCGCGAAGTAACCAAGGCCCGGCATGCGCCCGATGGCCGATACTGACGCAAGAGTGAAGGCGTCAGCACATTGTCGAAGACAAGAAGGATGGGTCGCGCGCCCGACCACGTGGAGGCAATGTTTTTGCCTTCGAGCGCTCGTTCTTGCGGATCGTCGATAGCGGCGAGGGTCGGATTCCATGCGACGGCGAAGTGACCTAGGTCGCGCACGAGGTCGGCTTCCGATTCCGACCGGATCCACCAGATCACTTCGTAATCGGCGAGATGCAGCTCGCAATAAGCGCGCGCGAGGGCCGATTTGCCGACTCCGCCCAAGCCGGAAAGCGCCGTGATGGCAACCTGCGCATCGGTGCGGCCGAGCATTGCGTGGATGAGATCAAGCTCTTCGCGCCGTCCGGCGAACGCGTTGAGGTCGAAGGGGTCGAGATTGATGAGCTTTGGTCTGTCGTGCGGCGCGGGCGTCATCCATGCGCCTGGATCGTGCGGCGACTTATCTAGATTGTAGATGAGGTCGAGCACGCGCTTGCGCGCCGCTTCTTCGCCAAAGCCGACCAGATCGTCGTAAATCAAGAGTCCCATGAGTCCGGCCGGATTGCAGTCGGTGACGCGAAGCGGCGTCAAACGCTTCAAGCCGGTTTCGGTTTGGGCCTTGACCGCTGCATTCCACTCCATTTTGCACCAGGGCGAGGCGAGGTAGGCCTCGCTCAGGAGGGCGACCACGTGATCACCGCTTGCTAGTCGCGCGTGGATCTCTGCGATGAAGTCGACGCCGGGTTCGAGGTCCCAATCTTGAATGAAGACCTTATAGCCCGCAGCGCTCAGCCAGGAGGCAATTGCTTTGCCGGCCTCGCGATCGACGCCGGCGCGCGAGATGAAGAGGCTTCGTGCAGCACTCATTTTGACGCCCGACATTGCTCCCCGAGATGTCAGCGGCGAGCCGCCCTCGCAATTGCAAAGACTGTAACCATAGGTTTCGGCCGCTGTCAGCGATCTCCATCGCTCCGGGACCTGACAAAGGTTAGCGCGAGGCGTAGATGGGACGAATGTCCTTCGACGCTGGCCCACCTCGATTGCCGCCGCGCACTCCTATGTTGTGGCGCGTACGCTCGGCGTATCGATGTTCGTCGGGCTCTACATCCTCTGGCTTGGCTACCAATTAGCCGACGTCCGGAAGGCGCTAAGGCTCGATGAGCCTCGTCGACGTTGACCCGGCTCATCTGGGCCCAAGGCATGCATGCCATGAGCTACGCTGTCGGCCCCGGCGATTTTGTTTATGCGTCAACGCCGCTCCAAACCATGTCACGGGAGAGCGGGTCCGCTCGTTGTTGGCGAGACCTACACTGTCGGTGCGGTCATGGAATTCGCCCTGCCATGCGGGCGGTCCGACGCTTTGCTTGATGCGGGCGTCCCGACCTCGCCTGGTGCCGGACACGCTTTCAGCCTTTGCCCAAACCGAAGTTCAACGCTGAGTCCAATATGCGTCACGCCTCCACGCCGAAAGAGCGAGAGAGGGTGCGCTGATGGCTCAGGCGCGACGTCTGCTTCGCGGCGCACCTGAGCCAGAGTCCGCTCCTGGGATCAAGCGCACTTCCTCTCCTAAAGGTGCGACTTCGAGTGCGCTTCCGCCACGATGCGGATCGGCAGGCCTCAGATTCGATCATTGCTCTGTGTTGGCAGATGCCTGCCAGAAGAGTGCCGCTGACCCGACACCTCACGTGCCAGAAACGCTGGAGTGCTCTGCGACCCAGATGATTATCTCATGCGCTGCGTCGGAAGGGGGATAGAGCGATAGATCCTGAGAACGCGGTCTTACCGCCCTTCCGGACAGGCCGAGTCGCCTTACCGTGCGCTGAACTCGAATCCTTGTCCGAGTTCCTCTTCGTTCTAGGGTGGCAAGGAATCGAGGTCTTGGTGCCAAAGTCGTCTGCCTCCGCCGTCCAAGCGTCCCTGCCGGGCCTCTGCCCGCTGACGGAGGCCGTGGACGTGCTGTCGCGCGCCGGCCTCGAAGAACGGGGCGCAATCTTTACGCGCCGCGAGGTGGTCGATTTCATCCTTGATTTGATTGGCTACACAGCCGATCGCCCGTTGCATGAGGCTCGCTTGCTGGAGCCGTCGTTTGGCGACGGCGATTTCTTGTTGCCTGCAATCGAGCGCTTGATGTTATCCTACGGTGACCGCGCTCACGGCGACTCAGCGGCCACGGATTTGCGCGCGGCCATCCAAGGCGTTGAACTCCACACCAACACATACCTAGCGACACGAGTTAAAGTCGTCGCGCTGTTGCGAGATCATAATTTTTCGGTTCGGGACGCAGGCGTTCTGGCCGATGCATGGTTGAGCCAGGGCGATTTCCTCCTCGCCGACCTGCCGCACGACTTCACGCATGTGATCGGTAACCCGCCCTACATCCGTCAGGAAATGATCCCACAGGTTCTGATTGACGAGTATCGCCGTCGCTTCAGCACCATCTACGACCGCGCCGACATTTATGTCCCCTTTATCGAGCGCGGCCTTACGGCGCTTGCGCCGAATGGCGCGCTCGCTTTCATCTGCGCCGATCGTTGGATTAAGAACCGTTACGGCGGGCCGCTGCGCCGCTTTGTCGCCAACGGCTTTCATTTGCGCGCCTACGTCGACATGGTCGATACGCCCGCATTCCACTCTGACGTGATCGCATATCCCGCCATTTTCGTGATCGGCCGCGAGCGGCATGGCCCGACCCGGCTGGCGCATCGCCCGTCGATTGATGCGACGCATCTAACCAAATTGGCGCGCGCGATGACAGGAGCGAACGACGCTTCTAGCGATGTCATTGAATTTGAAGCCGTGGGGAAGGGCGATGAACCCTGGGTGCTCGACGATTTCGACGCTCTTGCGCTCGTGCGACGGTTGGAATCTGAGCACCCGACGCTGGAAGAGGCGGGCTGTAAGGTTGGCATCGGCGTCGCCACCGGGGCCGATCAGGCGTTCATAGGCGACCTTGACGCACTCGACGTCGAGCCGGAGCGCAAGCTGCCGCTAGTCATGACGCGCGACATTGCCTCGGGGTCGATCGCGTGGCGCGGCAAGGGCGTCATCAATCCCTTCCTGGACGATGGAAAGCTCGCGCCGTTTAGCCAGTTTCCGAAGTTTGGCCGCTATCTCGAAGCGCGGCGCGCTGAAATCGCGGGGCGCCATTGCGCGCAGAAGACGCCTGCGAATTGGTATCGCACAATTGATCGCATCTATCCCGCGCTGGTCACGCGCCCGAAGCTGCTCATCCCGGACATCAAGGGCGCGGCCCACATCGTCTATGACGAGGGTCGCTATTACCCTCACCACAATCTCTACTTCATCACATCTGATGAATGGGATTTGCGTGCGCTGCAGGCGGTCTTGCTCTCAGGCATCGGCAGCCTGTTTGTCGGCGCATATTCAACGAAAATGCGCGGCGGCTACCTCCGCTTTCAGGCGCAGTATCTGCGCCGCATCCGCGTGCCTGCTTGGAAAACCGTGAAACCGGCCATGCGAAAGAACCTCGTCGCCGCGGCCGAAGCGCTTGACGCCGCCGCCTGCAATGAAGCGGTCGCTGCGCTCTACAACCTTACGGAAGCCGAGCGGGGCGTCCTGACGTACAAGAAGGCGGCCACATGAGCCTTGATCTTGCCGACTACCAGACCAAGGCCAAGGACGCCGTGATGGCGTTCTGGGGCAATCGCGAGAAGGCGCGCCAGAAGCAAATCGAAGCCGGCGTCGTCGATCAGGGCGAGCGAGCGGGCGTCACCAGTGGCAAGAACATGGATGGCTTCGTCGCACTCGTGTGCGACCTGGTTGAGGCCAACGGTCTTCCGAAAGCCTGCATCCATCGCCAGCGCGCTGTTGTGACATTGCCCGGATACTTCCGGCCGACAAAACTCTGGGACATGCTCGTGATCCATGAAGGCCGCTTGATCGCAGCGGTCGAATTGAAGAGCCAGGTAGGCCCGTCCTTCGGCAACAACTTCAATAACCGCACTGAAGAGGCGATCGGCACCGCCCATGATTTGTGGACGGCGTATCGCGAAGGCGCGTTCGGCAAGCACCCAAAGCCGTTCGTTGCTTGGCTCATGATGGTTGAAGATGCGCCGGAGTCACGTCGCGCGGTGAAGGATACCTCCCCGCACTTTCCGGTATTTCCGGAGTTTCAGGGCGCGTCATATCTCACGCGCTACGACATTCTCTGCCAGCGTCTCGTGCAAGAGCAACTTTACACCTCAGCGTCGGTGCTGGCCTCACCACGCGGCGGCGTAGCCACCGGCGAGTTCGCCGACATGTCGGAACTCACCAGCTTGAAAACCTTCGTCACATCGTTTGCCGGTCACGTCGCGGCAGAGGCGGCAAGGAGCCAAAGCACATGAGCGATCTATCTGTGCAGAATGAGAACGTACCCGTTGGCGCGTGTCCGCGATGAACAAGGTCGAAGCGTTCGCACGGCTCGTCGATGAATGGCATCAGCGCGGACGATATGGCTCGCCGGTTCGGCTGCACTGTCCGCCTAGTCGGACAGCGTTCGGCCTTAGCCCGTCTGTCGCTCAGGATCCGCGCAGCTTACCTGAAAGGCACATCAACCTCGACGTGGCGCGCGCGTTCGCGATTCTGGCAGTTCGCCAAACCTCCGCGCGCCCATGCGGCGAGTGTGACCGCCGCCACTGGTGAGGAAGCCGCTGCGATCACAAGTTTTTGCCATGAATTAGGAGATTCGCGCAGCAGCGCAGAAGCCAAGCCAAGCCCAAAAGGTACGCCAGAATGCATTTCCCAGGGGTGCGTCAAGTTATTGTTTTGGTTGACAAAACCAAAAAATCGGCGGTCGCTTGCGAACCGGGGATAGCCCCGCGGCGTTGGCCCCTGCGAGCTACCCGTTGTTCATTTTTGCCCACTACCCTGAGTCGCGCTTGACTCGCTTCTGCAACCGGCCCTTCATGGCCGCATGGGGAACTTAACGATGGCCAAGGCCAGAGAGCGGCGTGTCACCGTCGAAGTGCGGTCGACCGATTCCGGCTGGTGGATCGCGGTCAGCACCGAAGCGCCAGGTCTTTTTGCGGCCGACCGCTCGCGCGATGGCGTGCGGGGCCTGCTCCCGAAGGCGCTCGCCGATGCGCTCGGCGGCGCGGGCCAATGGGAAGAAATGAACGCCCCCAACGATGCGCGTTTCGTGGAGTACGCGCAGTTCGCATAAGAACCGAAGTTGGGGCTGGATGGATACCGACGAAGAGCTCGAGGCCGCTCTTGCGGAGCGCAATATCGCCTTGGAGCAAGATGAGGATGACGACAGCGTTCTGATCGGCCGATCGGGATGCGGATCGGGCATTCGCGTCCGTAAGCCTCAAAACGCCGAGCAGCGACGCGCCTTGTACCGCTTGCTGACCGAGCATTTTATCGGCGGCTAGGAGATACTGAAGCGTCTGCGCGTGGCGAGCGCCATCAAGAACAGCAGTAACGCCGAGACGATCGATTGCAGTGCAGACATCGTGCGCACAGCTAAGCGGTGGCCGTTGAGATCGGCGTTGGCGTCCATCCAAACTGGCCGGCAACGCTCGACCCCGGCCGTTGTTTTGCGCGCCCCGACGACCAAAAGGTTTGTGCGGAAATTGCAGTCTTGATCGCCATGCAGCGCGGGCGCCCAGGTTGCGAAGGGTTGCACGACATTGGCGAGCGAGAACTCGACAGCGCCAAAAAGTTCGGCGCGCTCCTCGGCGTGCTGGACGCGCGCGATCCATGCTTGCACGTCCCGTGGGCCGCCATTGGACCAGGTCCAGAACAGCGCCGCGAAGGCCGCCAAGCTCATGAGCAGCCAGAACGTGGGGCGGCGCAAGCTGTCGCCGTAAGACGCAGCGATATCGTAGGCGATAGACAAGATCCGCCCCGGCAGTGGGTGACGCCGGCGCAAACGCTTTGCCCGCTGATGCTTTCGCAAAAGGAGTGCGGCGTCTTTTCTGTTGCCGGCTTTCTCGACCTGGGCGGCGAGATAGGAATAGGAGCGCTCAAAAGGCTCGACCTTTCCATCCTTGGCCATATAGCTAGACGCTGCGAGGCAGACGCCTGCTGGCAACGCAAAAATCCATACTCTATAGGGTGCGAGATGGTCGGGCGCCGGAGCGCCGAAATAGGCCCAAACCACAAGACCCAGCGCCAGCACGAACCACATTCTCGCGGCCAATTGGCTATCCTTGGAAATAAGGAACGAGCTAGTGAGATAGATCAATGCGGGAAAGGCGAAGATCCAAGCTTTGTGGAAGGCGAGAGCCTCAGGCCACGGCGTTCCCAGGTACGTCCAGGCCGCGAAGGCGAGCGCTATCCAGAACCACACTCTAGCGGCGTTCAGCATACGCTCGATCGCGGTGAACTGGGCGCGGTCGAAGGACATATCGCCGGGCAGTTCCGCGTCCTCGAAATCCGAGCGTCCGTGAAATTGCGCCCGGGCGAAGGTTACGCTGCGCTTGAACTTGGCGAAGGCAAAGCTTGCGCGGCGATAGAAACTGGCGCGTTCGAAGATTGCGGCGCCGGTGAAGACGCAGCGTTCGAAGTCGGAGCGCCGAGCGAAAACCGCGTCGTCGAAAGCAGACTTATCCCCGAACTCGATATCGTTGAAATTTGCCCCGTTGAGAAAACGCGCCCGGTTGAACTTGGCGACATCGCTGAACTTGGTCTTGGTCCTATCGTCGGGTCGCGATCCAAAGAGCGCCATCAAGCAAACAACGATGCCCTGAAAATCCGCGCGGCCGCCGAATTGGGCTTCCTGGAAATCGGCGTTTCGCCCGAACACAGCGTCGCGGAAGTGCGCGCCCTTTGGAAATTGCGCCTTATTAAAAAGGGCCCCGTGTTTAAACATCGCGCCTGCGAAGTTTGGGGTCGAGGCGAACTTCACCCCGGGCAGTTTCACCGTTTTTGAAAAATGTGCGTCCGGACACGCAATATGAAGATCGCCTTCACCGCTGGGCTTTGGCAACACGCGCAGAAAGCAACCGTCCAGCCGGGCGCGGCGATCGACGCGCAGGGGCGCCGCATCGATCGTCGTGTCGGTGGCGCTGGCATCGTCGATGCGAGCCTGAACAATCGCCTCAAGCTCGTTCCACTGCGTTTCATTCCAGGTTGTTTTGCGCTGTCCGTCGGCCAATCTGATCCAAGGCGGCAAATGAGCGATGTGCCAAGTGCGTCCGCGCGAATCGAGGACGAGTTCGCGCGCCATGTCCTTATCTTCGCGCAAGATCTGACCGCCCGGCCCCAGGCGCCAGTAATCCTGAAGATTGACGATGCCGCCGCCGACGTCGAGCTTGACATCCTTGAGCCGGTCCCAAGTCAGCGGTTGATGACGCAAACGCCAGCCAAGCAGGGCGCGCCCCTGGCGCGAGCACATGCGCGCGATTTTTTTTGGCCATCTCGGCGCGCTCAGCACAAACACCCACGCGCGCATGCCAAACTTGGCTGCGTGCTGTCCGAACGTCTTTTCAAGCTGCCCTTGCATGTCGCCGTTCCCCGCCCTGGGGTTGTACTGGCCAAACGGGCGAAATCAACAGCTCGGGTTCGCCTAAGTCGCTGTTCTCGCGCGCGCGGCTTCCTAGCCGCGCGCCTTCCATCGTCGCACGGCGACCCCCAGTGTTTCCTGCATCAGCGGTCGCCGCCCGCCAAGATCTAGAGGCGCATTCGCCAGGTCGCCCAGTGCGGCGTGAGCCCGGCCGGCGCAGGCGGGGCGACGCCGAACAAACTTCCGCGCAAAGCGCGTAGAAGCGCGCTAGAACGCGCTTTTGTAGAGCGAGAGCTCATCCTCGTGCGCGATGGCCCGATCAAATGGTGGAGCGAAAGGGCTCGGCGGCGATCGGCGGGCCCGCGCAAGGCACGGGCGCGAAGGTGTGCGAGCGCCTTTGCCGGCGGACCGCGCGCGAAGGTGGTCCTTTGCCGCTCTGAATAACTAGATGCTTCAAGTTGGTGCACACCGCGCGCATAAGGTCAGCGGCGACAGCACTTGCTTGCGTTCAGGTCTCCTGGCGCCGGCCCCGATTTCCCTTGGCGAACCTCAGGTTGTAGGCGTATTGCCTTGGCGGAGCTGGCAAGAAAGAAGGCCGGCGGGGGGCGGCTCGAATGCACTACTCATCCGAGGCGATCGCGAAAGCATCGGACGGCTGCGATCTGGTGATGAAGGGCGGGGTAACGTCAGGCGTCGTCTATCCTCGCGCAATTGTTGCGCCCGCGCACAAATACAGATTCAAATCGATCGGCGGCGCCTCGGCTGGCGCGCTCCGCCGCCGTCAATCGCTCGTCAATTGCATAGCCGCGATCGCAAATATCGAGCGGCTCACTGCTCTGGACTTTGTCACCGCATGCTCCGCGAAGAGTAGCGCGCACTGGAACCTCAGGACCGCGCGGCGAACTGGCAGGCGATCGAAGCTCGCAGGAAGTAAGCATCGTCTTGCTTGGCGGCGCCCGCGCCTTCATTGTGCGGCGTTCGCAAGGAGTTTTGCCCGTGGCCAATGAGCGTGCGTCCACTGGCGTGGACCGGAAACTGGGCGAACGCGTCCGCGCGCGCCGGCTCGAAATCGCGATGAGTCAGGAGCGTTTGGCCGAACTCTTGGGCGTCACCTTCCAGCAGGTGCAGAAATACGAGAAAGGCGCCAATCGCATTGCCGCCAGCCGTCTCCTGGACATTGCAACCGCGCTCGGGACGCCGGTCGCGCGCTTCTACGAGGGCCTGGAGGCGGGGCGACGGGGTGCGAAGTCCGAGCCGCGCGCCCAGGATTTGCTCGCAAGGCCGGGCGTTGCAGAACTTGTGCGGGTCTTTGCAACGATCGAGAGCGAGAAGGTGAGACGCCGCGTCGTTGAATTGGTGCGCGCGATGGCCGGCGACGAAGCGTAAGCCCGCAAAGCTCACATCAGCCTTAGCTAGCTTAGCGCCGAGAGAAGGCTCCGTATCCGCCCGAGGGCGACCAAATCTAGTCCGTCGCAGCGCACGTCGCCGCAATTGGCGCAAACGACGTCGAGAATGCAGGCGGCGTCCTGGGCGGTGATGGGGCGCTCGTTGAGGATAAACGTCTCCGCGGCGTGCAGATCGGCAGGCGGATCGGCCAGGTTTCTGCAGCTGCGCCAGTACTCATGTGCGTGTGGGATGGATGTCCAGGACATGGGGCTATTCCGTGCGCGCTTTGAGGCGATCGCTTTTTGCATAGGAGGCCCACCGGCTTTCTCCGATCGCGAAGAGGCAAAGCGCCATCAGCGCTTGCCAGATGACGATCCGGAGCGTGACCGCGCCCCAAATTTGCTCTTGCTGAACGACCAGAGGCGCAAAGTGGGTGGAGAAGACGACGAGCTGAAGTCCGGCCGCGCCGATCAGCCACCATCTTTCATAGCAAAGCGCCAAGAAAACCAGGATCGCGAGCGCAGAGCCTGACACCAAAGCGTGCGCAACAGGGCCTTCGCGAGCGAGGAAAGGGGAGGCGAACATCAGGACTATCAGCGTGGCAGCCGCCACGCGTTCGGCCGTCCTTCCCGCCGCCAGCAACATTGCGAGCGCAATGACGCTGACGGCGAAGGCGCCGTACTGGGCAAACGTGAGGCTGAGATCCAGCATCAGGCCGCGTTTTGCTCTACCGCCTTGAAGTAAGGCATCTCCTTGACCTTCTCTTCGAGCGGCCCGTCCATCCGCCATTCAATCGCCAATTCGCCCGCGACTTTGGCGAGATTGCCGTGGCCCGAAACGATCGCGCCGCGCGCCTCCATCAGGGCCTTGATGCCGCGGGCGACGTCCTCCAGCGCGTCCTGACCGATTTCGGCCGCGAAGTTTCCTTCGAGCCGCGCCTCGATCATCGCCGTGACCAGCGCATTGGCATGCAGGATGGTTTGATCCATCGCCCGCTCGGTCTGCTGTATTTGACGGGCAATGCGCGCCGCCGACTTAATCTGCTTCATTGTCGCCTCGCAAAAATCGCTTCCGGGCGTCAGCGCGCGTTTTCCGGGGCGAAGGTGGAGGCTCGCTCGCTCGAGACGCTCATGATCACCGTCACCCCGGCGAACACGAACGCGACGCCGGTGGCCACAGCGAGGATGAGAAATACCCTCATCATCCGCGATGGCGGCGGGGGAAGATTCGCAAACGCTGCTGCGAGGCCCCCGCCATTGGCGCCGGTGCGCTGCGCCGACGACTGCGAAAGAGAGGCGCCTTCGTCCTCGTAGCCTATCGGCAAAGGATACTCAGGGTGCAGATTGCTCAGCTTGGCCGCTGCGCGAATGCGGTCGTGAACGCCGAGCTTTGAGTAGGCGCGGGCGAGGTGGTTGCCGACCGTTCTGGGGGACATTTCAAGGCGTTGCGCGATCTCGGCATCGCTCAATCTGCGGCCCGCCAGGTGGAGACACTCCTTTTCCTTTGGCGTTAGTTTATCCGTCATGTTCAGCTCCCCGGAAGGAGGTGTGCGGCGATCGAATGACTTCGTCTAGAGGTTCGGCCTGGCCGAGGCTCGTCTGGGAGCTGCCCGGCGGATGGCCTTACCGCCGGCCCTGACCCCACTAGAAGGGTCGAGCCTGCCATGTCGCCAATACCAGCAGCCAAGTATTTCCCATGCCGCTAGCCGCGGGCATGCAGCCAGACGCAACGTCGCGGCAGCTTCGCTCGCCTCGTAGCGCCAGCATTCTACATCACTCGCCTCAGGGATGCCCTCGCCACCACCACTAGGGGGGCCTTCCACTCGTTTACCGGTGCTTTGGCCTAAGCATCGCCCCGGCCTGAGCTCCTTAGTGATCGGCGCGCGCAGCTTAGCTTTGTGGGATTTCGAGCGTGCCGATGGCGGCTAAGAGCTGGCGTTCGGCGACGACGAGATCCCGCTCGGCCTGCGCCAGGGCGATGCGTGCGATCAGTAAATCTGCTTCCTGATCGAGCACCTCTACGGTGGAGCGCAGTCCGGCTTCTTGTTCTTCTCGCACGCCCTCATATGCAAGCTCGGCCGCCGCGACCTGTTCGCGCGATGAGCTGAGGGCGGCGCGTGCGCTGGCAAGCGAAGTCCAGGCGTTGGTGACGCTCTCCTGCAGCGCCCGTTGGGTTGCGGCGAGATCGAGATTTGCGGCCGCGCGCAAAGCGCGCTGCTGGCGCGTGCGCGAGCGGATCGCGCCGCCCTGAAACAGCGGCACCGAAAACCGAACGGCCAAGGCGTCGTTCGAACTTTCCGACAGCTCATCGTTGAAGTCGGCGCCGAAGGCATAGCCCGCTTCCGCGGTTATATTGAGCCGACCTTGCGCTGCGGCGACGTCGACGTTGGCGTCGGCAAGACGCGTGTCCGCATGCGCGCTGAATAAGCTGGGACTATTATCGACCGCGGTTGCGAGCGCCACATCGAGACCGGCGGGAAGTCCGCTCGCCGGCGGCGGGGCCTCCAAAGCCGGCGGCGGATAACCGACTAGGCGACGATACGCCTCCACGGCTGCAGCCATCGCGCCTTGCGCCTGCACGCGCTGCGTACGCGCTTGGGCGTAGCGCGCCCTGGCCTGGGCGACGTCCGTGCGCGATACAACCCCTGCCTCGAATTGTGCTTCGGCGTATTCCAAGAGGCGACGCAGGTTGGACACGGTGGTTTCGCGCGCTGCGACTACCGCCTGCACTTGACGAACATCCGCGTACGCGCGCGTCACGTCGAGGAGCAAGCTCTGGCGTGCGCCTTCATAATCGGCGAGGCCGCCCGCGATCTGGGCGCGCGCGGCGCGCGTTGAAGCGAGCACTCGGCCCGAGCCGAACAACAATTGCGACACGTTGGCGGACGCTGTCCAGGTTTCCTCGCGCCCGGCGTCGATCGCGGCCGGATCTACGAAATCCCGATCGCCAGCGTTCGCCGCCGCCGAAACTGAAACTTGCGGCAAAGCGGCCGACAGAGCCTGCGGCAATGCTTCGCGCGTTGCGCGCAGCCGCTGACGTTGAGCTGCGAGCGTCGGATTGGTCTCCTGCGCAGAGACCATGGCGTCGCGGAGCGTGTCGGCGTGAACGGGGCCGAACGCTGCGATCGATGCGAATAAAGAGAGGATCAACCTACGCATGAGCACGTCTTGCTCGCGTCGCCGCCGGCTGGAAACGCGGCTCCAGCCTCAACTGGGAACGCCCGGAGCGGTGCTATCCCCGTTTTCGTGCTGCGCGTTACCGTCGCGCGAGGCGCAAGCGCCACCGTCGCCGCTAGTGCGGCCAAAGCGCGATGCATTGATGGTCCCCCTTTTTGAGCGCGGGAAACTAGTTGCGGGGACTCGGCGCCGCAAGACGGAGAACGCAGTCTAAGATGCGTTGACCTACTCGGGGAGAAGCTCGTGTCACACCAAGCGCAGTTGTCCTCGCGAATTCAGCAATGCGAGCGCCGGCTGTGTCGGAGCAATATCCGATCGGGCGCGCGATAGCTTGGTGGCAGCGGTAATGCGCGCGCATTGCTTGTACGAATGTCACACGCGCAGCGTCGTTGCATACGATGCGATGCAAATACGTTGTCATCGCCAATTGCTCCGCATAGGCACGACCTCCCTTCGCGTGGGCTGCGCAAGGCGAGATCGGCAGAACGCCGATTGGGGGATGCGTGACGGGAGTGGGGGAGACCGAGCCGGAATCGCAGCGCGCCGCTGAAGGCGGCGCTGACAGCGCGCTTGCGGCCTTCGTCCTGATGTTGGGCTTTTTACAAAAGCCCGCCGATGCTGAGCAATTGCGCCACGCGGCCGGTAAAGGCGGCGCCCCGCTCGACAGTTCAGATATTTTGCGTCTCGCCAAGCAATTGGATGTGCGCGCTCGCGCAGTGACAGCGAGCATCGATCGGCTTGCCCGCCAGCCGCTGCCCGCAATCGCCGAGAGTAAAGACGGCGCATTCTTCCTGCTGCTGCAAGTTACCGACGACAAGGCGCTCGTGTTTCACCCCGAGAGCGATAAGCCCCAAGCGGTGCCGCTCGCAGTTTTGGCGGAAAACTTTTCCGGCAAGCTGATCTTGATGACGACACGCGAACGCGTCGCTGGCGCCCAGCGAGCGTTCGACATCACCTGGTTTATTCCATCTCTGGTGAAATACCGACACCTGCTCCGGGATGTCTTGATCGCCTCCTTCTTTATTCAGATTCTGGCGCTGATCACACCAATTTTCTTTCAGATCGTCATCGACAAGGTGCTGGTTCACAACGGCATTACGACGCTTGAAGTCTTGGCAATCGGATTTTTTGTGGTCTCGATCTTCGATGTGGCCATGGGCGGACTACGCACTTACTTATTCTCGCATACCACAAGCCGTGTCGATGCTGAGCTTGGCGCGCGGCTGTTCTCGCACCTTACGCGTTTGCCGATGAGCTATTTTCAGGCCCGGCGGGTCGGAGATTCTGTAGCGCGCGTGCGCGAACTGGAGACCATTCGCGAATTTCTGACGTCCTCGGCCCTTACTGTGGTGCTCGATCTATTTTTTGCGATCGTGTTTCTCGCCGTGATGTTTGTGTATTCGCCATGGCTGCTGCTGATCGTGTTGATCACGCTGCCGCTTTACGCCCTGGTGCTTTGGCTGATTACGCCCATCCTGCGGCGAGAGCTCGATGAGAAATTCGCCCGCGGCGCGGAGAACCAATCGTTTCTCGTTGAGGCGGTCACGGGCATCGAGACCGTGAAGGCCGCGGCCGTAGAGCCCCAAATGCAGCAACGCTGGGAACGCCAGATCGCCGGCTACATCCAGTCGGGATTTCGGGCCGCAATGCTCGCCAATTGGGGGCGCCAGGGGATCGAACTGATCCAAAAGCTTGGCACAGTCGCACTGCTTTATTTCGGGGCAAAGCTCGTCATCAATGGTGAGCTGACGGTGGGCGAGCTTGTCGCCTTTAACATGTTGGCAGGCCAAGTTGCAGGTCCAGTATTGCGGCTGGCCCAGCTGGTGCAGGATTTTCAGCAAGCGCGCATCGCCGTGGAACGCTTGGGCGACATTTTGAATGCGCCTGCGGAGCCCGCAATGTCGGCATCGCGCGCAAGCTTGCCCGAAATCAAAGGGCAGGTGACTTTTGAGGGCGTTGGGTTTCGTTATCGCCCGGATGGACCGGAGGTTTTGCGTGACATCAGCATCGATATCGAGGCTGGTGAAGTGCTGGGCATTGTCGGACCCTCCGGATCTGGCAAGTCGACACTGACGAAACTTGTGCAGCGACTGCAGACGCCAGAGCGCGGGCGCGTGCTGGTGGATGGCGTCGATCTCGCCATGGTCGATCCCTCATGGCTCCGCCGTCAGGTCGGTGTGGTGCTGCAAGAAAACTTGCTTTTTCACCGAACCGTTCGTGAAAACATAGCGCTTTCCGACCCCGCGCTGCCGATGGAGGCTGTTGTTCAAGCCGCAAAGCTTGCCGGCGCGCACGAATTCATCCTGGAACTGCCGGAGGCCTACGACACCCCGATCGATGAGCGCGGCGGCAATCTCTCAGGTGGCCAGCGTCAGCGCATCGCCATCGCCCGGGCTCTGGCGATCGATCCAAAGATTCTCATTCTCGATGAGGCGACCTCCGCGCTGGACGCCGAGAGCGAAGAGATCATTCAAGCCAATCTTGCCGCCATCGCTGCGCGGCGCACGGTCATCATCATCGCGCACAGGCTCTCGGCGGTCAGGGCCGCGGACCGCATCATCACGATCGAGCGCGGCAAGCTGACGGAAATGGGCAGCCACGATGACTTGCTGCGGCGCGGCGGACGTTATGCGCAGCTCTACGCCAAGCAAATGGGCTTCGCTGCAGCGGGAGCGGCATGATGGCGCTGCAATTATTTCGCCGCCACTTTCACGTGCTGAAGGAAAGCCTGGCCGCCGCCTGGGAAACCGAACAGTTGAAGCGCGCCAACGACAACACCGCGTTCCTGCCAGCCGCACTGGAGGTGCTGGAGACCCCGCCCAATCCGCTAGGCCGCACGATCCTATGGGTGATCATGGGATTTTTATCGCTCGCTTTGCTCTGGGCCTGCTTTGGTCGTGTCGATGTCGTGGCGGTGGCGCAGGGGCGGGTGCTCCCGGAAGGCAATATCAAAACAGTGCAGGCGCCCGACCAGGGTGTGGTGCGCGCGATACATGTGCGTGACGGCCAGCGCGTTAGAGCCGGGGATCCGCTGATTGATCTAGATCCGACCGTTTCGGAAGCGGAGGTCGAGCAAGCTCGCGAAGCTCTGCAGGTGGCGCAGATTGATCGAGGGCGCGCGCAAGGCTTGTTGGATCATGCCAATGGCGTGCGCCGCGCGATTGAATGGCCCCAAGGCATCGATCCGGTGCTTCAGGAAACGCAAGAGGCCATCGTTGCGGCCCGCATCGCCGAGCACCGCGCCCATCGCGGAGGCGCAGCACAGGAGAGAGCCCAGCGCGCCGGCGATCGGGCGATGGTTGCGGCCGACATCACCCGCATCGAGCAACAATTGCCGTTGGTCGAGCAACAATTGGAGGCTTTTCAACGGCTGCAGGAGCGGGGTTTTGCGCCGCGTCTGAGGGTTGCTGAAGTCGAAGAACGCACGATAGGCATGCGCCAGGATCTCATTATTCGCCGCGCCGAGTTGGGCCGCGCACGGGCCGCAGAAGCAGGCGCCTCGCAGACGTTGGCGAGCATCGACGCTCAGTTTCGGCGCGAAGCCTTGGATGCCTTCAACGAAGCCGACGCCGGCGCGCGGCTGCGCCAGGAAGAGCTGACGATCGCCGAAGAGCGAAATCGGCGCACAGTGCTTACCGCGCCTTCTGGCGGCATTGTGCAGCAATTGCAGGTTCACACTGTCGGCGCAGTGCTGCGCCCGGCCGATCCGCTGCTTGTCATTGTGCCCGAAGGTTCAACGCTCGTCGTTGACGCGATGGTGTTGAACCGTGACGCCGGATTCGTGCGCGAAGGCCAATCGGTTCGCGTTAAGTTGGAGGCTTTTCCGTTCACCCGCTACGGCGTTGTCGAAGGACGGCTCACTTTTATGAGTCGCGACGCGGTGCAGGATGAAAATCTTGGGTTAGTGTTTCCAGCGCGAGTTGAGTTGTCTCAATTTTCGATCAATGTGAACGGACGCGCGACGCCGCTCACTGCAGGGCTTGCGGCAACCGCGGAAATTAAGACGGGCCGGCGGCGTATCATAGAATTTCTCCTCTCGCCCCTGCAGCGGCGGGTGGAAGAAGCGGGGAGGGAACGGTAATGAAAAGAGTTTTTCAACGTGTAATGTTCGCGCTGGCGCTCGCAGTTGCGCCGGCGGTTTTGGCAGCATGTGCCACATCCGCCACTGTCAGCGATGCGCCGGTCGCCCTCGGAACGATGCGGGAGTTCGCGGCGCCTTATTCTGAGGTTAGTGCGGCAGCGCTGGAGGCGGTGGAGCGGTTGAACGTCGATGTGCAGGGCAGCGATGAAACGCCAGAGCGCTTCCAGGTACGGTTTTCTAAGCCCATCAGCGGATTCAGCTGGGGTGAGGTCGGCGTTGTTAATGTGGTTCGCGTCGATGAGCAACGTACGCGCGTCTACGTCAACACGGCGCGACGCCACCAGGGACAAGTGAGCGGGACCTCAGAACGGCAATTCTCAGAGCAGATATTCACCAACGTTAGCGAGTCGATCGCGCGGTTGCAGCCATGAAGGGGTCCATGTTTCTTCTTGGGGCGCTTCTGTCGGTCGGATGCGCGCCGCTTCGGTCCGATCCGCTGCCGGAAATCGGCCCGCCGGAGATGGGAGTGGTTGAAACGGTGCGGCGCCTCGATGTCCGCGCAGGCGAGAGCACATGGGAGCGGGGCGCTTTGGCGACGATGACGCTCAACCCGGTGATAGTCGCGGTGGCCGTACTTGCGACCGAAGATGAATTGGGCCGCTCGCAGGTGCGCGAGTACGAAATACGGCTCGCTCATGACCAGCGGGCTGTCGTGCGCAGCCGCTACGTTGCCGAGCGGGGTCAGTGCGTGATGCTGCGTCGAGGCATGGGCGCCGATTACGTGATCATCATCGCGCACCCCGTCGCGGCGTGCGCTGCAGGGGGAGTAGAGCCATGAGCGGCGAACCGAAGCGATCGTCGCCCACTGTCAGCCACATGCTTGGCGAGGTCGTGTGGGTTTTGAGCCAATCGAGCTTGCACAAACACTTCGCAATTGGGGACCTGCAATGGATGGTAATGCCGCCTATCCTCGCAAACCAATTTCGCGTCTTTCACGCTGGGCAAACCCCAGTCGGAGTGGCCTTGTGGGCGTTGCTTTCCGAAGACGCGGAGGCGCGCCTTTGCGCCGCCGTTGAATCGGGCGCCGGCGCGAGGCTTCGGCCGGACGATTGGAAATCAGGAGACCGGCTGTGGCTGGTCGAGCTTGTCGGCATTGACAATCCTGACCGCGACAAGATGTCGAGCGTGATGCTCGACGATGTGACCAAGAGTGTATTTGCCGGCAAACGCTTTAAGTTTCACGCAGCCGACCCGGTAACGGGAAAGCGTGCAGTGCGTGAAATGACTGCGTGAGCATCATGCGCAACGCGGCCGTTCTCCTGCTCATTTTTCTTAACGTCGCTTGCAGCGACGACCGCACTCAATGTGTTGCCGGGGCACGTCTGATGTCTGATCACGAGCTCATCCTAGAGGCTGTTGAAATTGAGCTTGAGCTGGTGGAACCAGGACCTGATGTGCCTGGCAGCGCCGCCCAGTTTGTATCGGAATATCCGGCGTGCTGCACAGTTTGGCGCGACCTGTCTCGGTTTCGTGAGCTGGATCCCGACGGTCGCCACCGCCAGAAGGCGGACGAACTGGGCATCTCGTCCACTGTAGTCGTTCAAGCTGGGTATCCGGCGTGGCGTCGCCCGGGGCAACGAGTAAGCGCAACGTATTGGTTTGGCGCGTGTGGAGAGTACCTGCATCGCCTCAGGGGCGTTGCACCGACAGAGGTAGAGTGATGACCAATTTAAATGCTTCCAAGACCTACCACTGGGGCCTCGGCGACCTCACGATGTACAACACGATGAGCCTCTGGATGTGGGGACGCGAGTTTGTGCCGGGCCAAACACCGCCTCCCTACCCAGATCGCGTGAGGCCGAATGGTGGAACATTCGAAATTGCTGTGAATCAGCATGACTATTTGACGGAGGGACCTGGGAAGCACTTTCGTCTCGCTCTCTCCAACGTCGTTCAATTCTTCTTTGAAGATCGATTGGCGAGCGGTTACCGCGGGTTGTCATTGCTGCTGGAGTCAATGTTCGGCCAGCAGGCTCTACAAGCGGATGGTTCATACCACTATTCGGCCCATCAGGTTTTGCAAGCTGCGGGCATCGAGCCATCTGATGCCTCTACCCCGAACGACCTCCCCGCAGCATTGTATCAATACATGGTGCCGAAACAGGCCGATGAAACGTATGAGGACTATTTGGCTCGTACTTTTGCCATTGGCAGTGAGGTATATAAGGTTACCGGCGCAACGTTTAAGATCGCTGCAAACGGACAGAAAAGCATCCTCAACGCGCACGTCACAGTTGAGGATGATGACTTCAATTTCGACAGCCAGAGTGGTTTTGAGTTCTTCGAAGGTTTGCCCGGCATTCAGTCTGTTGAGGAGCTTGGAGAGTATCTCGATCCTAATGGCATTCACCGCGACTACGATTTTCGTTACACCGGCGTCGGCAAAACGCTTCCAGAATACACCAGTTTCGACTTTCAAGAAGACAACGCAAACGCTTGGGTCCATGGGCTGTCGGAAGCGAACTATCCCTCGTATGACAATTATCTCGCGGCCGAGCAGCTAGTCAGGCGTTATGCGATTATTGCGTGGGCAGCCTCCCATTTTGGAAACTTTATCAGCCGCCTAGAGGCCGCCGGGATTGTCGATAGATCGGTGATTTACGGCACCGCAGCGAGTGATGTCCTGCGTCCCCGTCCGGAACTCGTACCTGAAGACAATGTCTTTGTCGGCGGCGCGGGGGCCGATTCTTATGTCAATCTGTTCTTCGGCGACGAAGTCTATGTTGATGCAAGTGACCGCCAGATTTCTGTACGCGGATGGGGCGCGCTTGGCGGTCCGCGTATTCTGCGACGCGATCCCAATCAGCCAGCGAGCGCCGGGGTCGTAACCTTCCGGGACGTCAGCAACGGCGGACCTATTTGGGTCTATGCGTACGAAAGGGACTCAAACACTCTGCGCGTGTCGCGGCCGGGTCTTGGTGAGATCGTTATTTACAACTACCAGCCCGGCAACGTGGGAATCTCCCTTGAAGGCGAAGACAACGCAACATCTGCATCGGTTCACTGTTTCGTCGGCGGCACCCCGATTCTGCTTTCCGATGGATCGCGCAAGCCGATCGAGTGCGTTGCGGTCGGGGATCGCGTTTTTGCGTTTGATCCGAATGAACAAGGCGGGCGAGGGGAACTGCATGAGAAGCGCGTCACGCAGACGTTCAGCAAGGAGGCCAATGACGTCGTTGAGCTGAATGGTTCCCTTCGCGTCACCCTTGGTCACGTGTTCTTCACAGCCAATGGCGAATTCAAAAAACTCGCGGAGCTGTCGATCGGCGACAATCTCGTTTCCGAGTTTGGCGTGGAGACGCCGATTGTCAGCATTAAACGCGTGCCCGGCAGGATCGGCGTTTACAATTTCGCGGTTGAAGACCTGCACACTTACGTGGCCGGCGGGTATCGGGTTCACAACGAATCGATCGAAGTACACGATGAAGTTTTGGTTGGCGGTGCCGCCGTTGAGGTAACCATTGTCCACCATCAAGATGACGGAACGATCCATATCTGGCGGCGCGACGGCGATCTCACTTCCAGCGAAATCCGTTTGCCCAGCGGTCAGGTCATCAAGCGCAGCGGCAGGTTCAGCGATCTCTCCCCGGCGGTTCAGTCGCTCTTTGAAAATGGCGTGGTGGCATCAAGTGAAGGCAAAACAATACTACAGACTGATAGTTTTGAGGACATTGCGCTGGACGATGTGACCGGCGGTGTTCTGACCGAGCTCAAGCGAGCCGAAGAGATCGGACGCCAGTTCGGCGCCCAATTAGGCGCCATCATCGATCTGGACGATCCGTTCGCCGACATTGTTCTCGATTCCGTGCTCGTCGTGGCGATGGGCAATTTGGCGGAGATAATCAAGGCGGGCGGCGTCACCGCTCAAGTTCCGATGGGCACGATAAATGTCCTGGACGGGCTCCCCCTCGAACTCTTGAACGAAGTGATCGACGACGGCCAAGCCTATGTTAGCGACTACCTTGCCAAGCGTCTTATCGTGGCCATTGGCATAGAAGGCATTGCCGGCGAACTACTGGAGGGCCTAACAGACGCGGCTCTCAACGAACTGATTGATGTCGGCCAGCAGATTTTGAATAACCTGATGGATGATGATCCATCGACGAGCGCGTACGACGGCGTCGATGTCAGTGCGCTCAAAGATACGCTGCGGGCGCAGGCTGAGACGATTTTGACCGCTCACCTGCAGAGCCTAGTCGGCTCAGTGCTCGACCTCGATGCCGACATCGAACAATTCGTTGCGGCGGTGGGGGGGCCGCTCATCGACGCGGCCGTGGATGCAGTGTTGGACACGATCCATAGCGATGAAGATGCCGATAGCGGGGCGTTTTCGCCTGAGGCGATCCGCGCGTCGTTCATGAGCGCGGCGGAGACTTTCCTCATCTCGGCTCTCGATAAGGCCGTCATCGAAGCATTGGGAATCGACGGACAGGATATTGGGGATCAGTTTGGCCGAGAGCTGAGCTTGCAAATCATCAACAACGTCGTTGGCGCTGCGTTCGATCCCGAGTTGTTTGTCTTCGACGAGAATGGGATCAACTTCGACACGGTGTTCGCTGGCGCAAGCGACATTAGCGCGCGCTTCATCGTGAGTTCAGTCGTGTCCGAACTGGGGCTCCAGGGCGCGGGAGCTGCTTTCGTCACAAATCTGGGTACGCAGGTTGTCAGCAACATCGCCCAAGGCGGTGTAGGCGCCGCGCTCAACGGAATTAATTTTACAAACGTCTGGGTAGCGCTCGCTCATGCCGCTGGCGCCCAAGTCTGGAGTGATATTACGGATTCGCTTAGGCGAAACCAAGCAGGTCAAGTGGGCGGCACCATTGGTTCCATCATTGGCTCCTACTGGGGTCCAATAGGTTCAATGATCGGCGAAGTAATCGGATCGGTTGTCGGGAGCTGGTTCGGCAAAACGGCCGAGGCAGGCGCTCAAGTGGCATACGACCTTAATTCAGGGGTCTTCCACGTAAACGGGGCCTGGAAGCAAGGAGGGGCGAGCCGCAAAGCCCCAATCGCGATAGCCGGTCAAGTCGCAGGGGCGCTGAACGGAGTCTTGGATGCGACCAACGGCCAATTGTTGAACGCCCCAATTATCACGCCCGGCCATTACGGTATTCGAAAGGATTACTTCACGTATCGCGAAGCGGGTCGCAACGATCGCCGCGCGAGGTTTAACAGCGCATCGGAACTCGTGAGCTTTGGCGTATTCAATGCACTGGAGGAAATGGAGATTGGCGGGGGCAACATCTACATTAAGCGGGCGCTCTATCGCTCCCTTGAGCGCCAAGCGGATCCATCGCAGCCGCGCGTAACATTTTCCGAGGACAGCGCCTTCGGCGCTACCGGCAATGATTTGGAAGTGTTGCTAGGCGACTTGGCAACCGGAGCAGACTTCGCGCGCTACATTGAAGAGACGTCGACCATCAATGGCTTGATCGCAGCTGAGCCCACATCGTTCTTCGCCGCAGGATGGACGATCGTGTTGCAGCGTGCAATCGAACTGGGGCTATACAAGCGCCACGCATCCGATTGGGTTGGCGGCTGGTCGCTTTATCTCGACGAGAAGAACGATGGCGCCATGGATGGCGCAGCCCTCTTGCCGGCCAATATCAGCCTCGAATTAAACGAGGAGACGAGCGAGCGGCTTGTATGGATTCGTGACAGCCAAGGCAATTGGGCTGGCGTGATTCGCGATACTATCGACACGGCGTCGAAGGATCGCCTTACGGGTTCTGCTCAAGCCGACACTATATTGGTGGACGGAGACACGGTTGCCTTGAGCAATGGGTGGACGCTCAATGGAGAAAGTACCGCTGCCGGGACACATGTCATTCGCGTCGCCGCTCTGATTGATGGCGGTGCGGGCGATGACATTGTGCGCGGCGGCGGGCTTGGTAATGATCTGCTTGGTGGCCAAGGTAACGACGCGCTCGTTGGCGGCATGCTTGACGATTGGGAATTCGGCGGCGCCGGCAATGACCGCTTGTTCGCCGGCAACGCGGATATCGATTTCTCTGACACCGCGACGGACGCCGTCAGCGAGGCCGCGCGGGATGCAGCGGTCGCTGTGAACGGTGGAAACGGCGACTATCTCGACGGCGGCGAGGGTGACGACAGCCTCTACGGCGGCGCGGGCTCAGATTGGCTAAACGGGGGGGCGGGAGCCGATCACCTACGTGCCGGCGCCGGCGGGGACATGTTGGACGGCGGCGCCGGCGACGATCGCGGCGCCAACGGCGAAGCCATGCTCTTGGGCGGCGCGGGCTCTGACCAATACGTCTTCTACTACGGCGCCGGCAACGACGTGATCTTCGACTCCGCCAATGCAACGGCGACCGCGGGCAGCAATCTCTACGCCGCAAACACGCGCTACGCGTTCCTTGGCCAAAACCCGGACACCAAAAACTGGGCGGGCGGCGGGGATTACGCGGTTGACGGCTCAGTAGTCGGCGGCGAGGACGCGATCTCGTTCGGCGCCGGCATCGGGTTTGAGAACATTTCGTTGAAGCGAGGCGCGACGAACGGCGTCGCTAATTCCGATCTCATTATCGAACTGAGCACGTTTAACGAAAATGGCCAGCGCGTTGCCTCAGGCGACACGCTGACGATCCGGGATTGGTTCGACGATACCCGGCGGGTGGAGTGGCTTCGTTTCGCTGACGGCCAAGACATCCGCATCGGCGATATCTCTTCGATCATCAACGGCGCTAATGTCGGCGACAGCATTATCGGCACGAATGGTAATGATTGGGCGGTCGGCTCAAGCGACGATGACGACTTCCATCTGCTCAACGGCGACGATTTCGGCTTCGGCGGCAAAGGCGAGGATTTCGTCGGCGGCGATGGCGACAACGATTTTCTTTCCGGCGGCGACGACGATGACATCGTGTCCGGCGGCGCGGGACATGACACCGTGTTTGGCGACGCGGGGAATGACCTCGTAGAGGGCAATGGCGGCGCCGACATCGTTGTCGGCGGTCGCGGCGACGACCGCGTTGTGGGCGGCGCGGGCAACGATCTCTATCGTTTTTCCCGCGGCGACGGGCGTGACGTCGTGTTGGACGATTATGCCGCCAACACAACAACAGAGGTGTTCTTCGACGCCGGCGACTTCGTCAACGACTACGAGCGCACCGCAGATTGGCGGGCTTTGCGCGCCGGCATGGCGCAAACGCTGGGCGGCGATCCCTGGACCACGCCTCTCGTCTGGGACGCCGCCACCGGCACGCTGCGAGAGCGCACCGGGACAGGACCGGTGACTGTGTCGAACGCCGGTTTTGACACGTTTGAATTCGGCTTCGGCATCGACATCGAAGACGTTCAACTCGTGCGAACCCAGACCGACTTGATCATGGCGGTCGCCGACGGCGCGTCGGATGCAAGCGCATTTATGGCGATCGCCGACCGCATCACGTTCGAGGGTTGGGTTGCTGTGCCGGGTCAGATCGAACAATTTTCATTCTTCGAAACCGGTCTGCTCGATATCACGACCTGGGACTTGGGGGGCGAGGCCACCGATGGCGCGGATACGCTTTCAGGTGACACAGGCGGCGCGCCAGCCAAGGATTGGCTGACTGGCGGCTTGGGCGATGACGTCATTTCAGGCGGTGACGAGGAGGATATCCTTTCCGGCAATCATGGCGCCGACACGATTTCAGGCGGCGCCGGCACGGACATCATCTATGGCGGCGGCGACAATGACTTGATCGATGGCGGGGCGGGCGCCGATCTCATCTTTGGCGGATCGGGCGAGGACATTGCCTCCTATGCCAGCAACACCAACCAATACACGGGCGTGCACGTATCGCTGAAGCACGCAATACTTAACACGCTCGATGCTGACGGCGACATGTTCGCGGGCATTGAGGGCCTAGAGGGCTCCAGCAAGAATGACGAGCTTTGGGGCGATGAGGGCGACAACGTGCTGCGTGGTCTAGGCGGCAACGATACCCTGAAAGGCGATCTGGGCGACGACACGTACGAAGTGAATGCCGGAGAGGGTCACGATGTCATCGCCGACTTTGGCGTCACCGTTGTTGAGGTGATTGACGAGAACGGGCTGCTGCGTCCGGGCTATGAAGTCGACTGGGTGCTGGTCGATCGGGTGGATGCCGCACCTGGTCTCTGGTGGTACTATTATCAACTCACGGTGACGGGTCCGGGCGGCGGCGTCATCTATCAGTCGCGTGAGAACGTCGACTTCATTTACGACGCCCCGCAGGTCAACAATCCGCCGCCGCCGTCGGCCTGGCCGTTCGGCAACGGCCAATGGCTCGCCGGCGCCCGCTCCGGCAACGGCGCCCAGACCGTCATTGAGGGTGCAATGCCCGACGACGGAGGCTCTGATACGCTGGAGATCGGCGCAGGCGTGAGCCTCGACGACATCACCGCCACAAAGACCAATAACGGCGCCGATTTGAAGCTTTCGTTTGCGGTAGGCGGATCGGTGACGGTCCAAAACCATTTCACGCTTTCGAGCAACGAGCGCAGACGCGCGGTGGAGGAGCTCTTGCTGCGTGATGGACTGGCCGCCAGTCTTTCCAATGTGCGGTTGGGGACCGAGGTCGGTACGATCGAAGATGATCTCTACCTCGGCGGCTCGGGCGCCGATAATTTCAATGGCGGCGACGGCGACGATGTCATTTCCGGCGGCGGTGGCGACGACAACTTAGTCGGCGGCCAAGGCAATGACACATTTGAAGGTGGGTTGGGCGCCGATCAGTTCGACGGCGGCGATGACGGCGTCAATGGCCTTGCCGCATATGGCGACACCATTCGCTACGTGGGTTCGTCGGACGGCGTACAGATCGACCTTGCGGGTACGACCGCTGTGACCCGTGCAAGCGGCGGCGATGCCGCAGGTGATACCTTTATCGGCATTGAGAACGTTGTTGGTTCGGATATAGGCGTCGATATTCTTAAAGGCGACGACTGGCGCAACCAGCTCGCCGGATTGGGCGGCAACGATACGCTTCTGGGCCGCGGGGGAGACGATGCGCTGATTGGCGGCGACGGGGCCGACTATATCGACGGCGGCGACGGCAAGGACAACATCGACGGCGGCGCTGGCGACGATCGCGGCGTCGATGGCGAAGCTGCGCTTCTTGGCGGCGCTGGGGACGATGTCATCTTGGGTGGCGACGGCGACGACGCAATCGACGGCGGCGCGGGCGCTGATTTCATGCGCGCGGGGACGGGGGCCGACATCGTGCGCGCCGGCGAAGACAACGACATCATCCACGGAGACGACGGCGCCGACTTCCTTTATGGCGACGACGGCGACGATGTGATCGCGGACGGCGCGGGCGTCGATCATCTTTATGGCGGCGAGGGGAACGACACGCTTGGGGGCGGCGCGGGCAATGATGTGCTTTACGGCGGCGCAGGCGACGATGCTTATGTCTTCAATGCGTATTCCGGCGCCGACCAAATCATAGATGCCGACGGAGCGGCCAACACGATCGTTTTCGATGGCGTGACCTTCGACAAGATCTGGATGGCCAAGATCGGCAACGATCTCACGATCACGCTTTCCGGTTCGGACAGCGTGGTCACGATCAAGGATTATTATGCAGCTTCAGGCGCCTCTCGCATGCGCAGCATATCGGCCGGCGATCGTGTGCTCTATCTTGCGCACGCCGAGACGTTAATCACGGCGATGACAACGGCGGCGCTTGTGGCGCCGGCCAGCGCGCCACCGGCCATTGGCGATCTCTTCGCGACCTATTGGGAGGTTGGTTCGAAGGCCGCGCCCCGCGTCGCGAACCAATCGCTTACACTGGACGAGGATGGCTCGGTGTCAGGCTCCGTGGCGGCCGTCGATCCTGACGATCAGGCTTTGAGCTATGCGCTTCATCAAGGGCCGGCGCATGGGACGCTCACCTTCACGGCGGCGACGGGCGCTTGGACCTACCAGCCGGACGCACACTGGAACGGCGCCGATGGCTTCGATGTGGCGGTCACCGATACGCACGGCCAAACGTCGATCGAGCATATCGCCCTCGCAGTGACCGCCATGAACGACGCGCCTACGATCATTGCGCCGGTGCTGGAGATTGCCGAGAATGCGGCGAACGGCGCGGTAGTGGGCTCGCTCACGGCGACGGATTTAGAGAGCCAGGCTGTTACGTTCAATCAGATAAACGATGCAAGCGGCCGCTTTGCGGTCAGCGCGACCGGCGAGATCACGGTCATCAATGGCGCGTTGCTGAATTTCGAGAATGGCGCCAGCTATCAGGTCGATGTCGTCGCCACCGACGCTGAAGGCGGCGCGACTGCCCAAACCATCACCATCTCGCTGAGCGACGTCAACGAAGCCCCGACTGCGCTCGCCTTCGCTAACGCTGTTTCGAGTCTTTCGGAGGCGGCTTCGACGGCCATGCGAACCAAGGTCGCCGATCTTGTCGTGACCGACGATGCGCTGGGAAGCGAGAGCTTCGCCTTGAGCGGCGCGGATGCGGCTCTGTTCGAGATCGTCGATGGCGCGCTCTATTTGATCGCTGGCGTCAATCTAAACTACGAGGCCAAGTCTTCTTACAACGTCACGGTCAGCGTCGACGACGCTGCCGTGGGCGCATCGCCGGACGCGTCGCAATCGCTGACCCTGGGCGTATCTGACGCCAACGAAGCGCCAACGGCGCTCGCCTTGACCAACATCACGGCCTCGCTTTCAGACACGACCTCAACCGATGCCCGTATCCACGTCGCCGATCTTGTAGTCACCGACGATGCGCTTGGGGCGGAGACCTTTGGATTGACGGGGGCCGATGCGGCCTCGTTTGAGATCTACAATGGCGCGCTTTATCTGAAGGCGGGTGTTACGCTCGACGCCTCCGCCAAGCCGAATTACGCCGTCCAGGTCACGGTCGACGATCCAACTCTGGGCTCGGACGCCGAGCTGACCCAGGCGTTCGCGCTCAATGTCGGGGCAGGGCTATCGCTCGCTTTGGCCAACGCTACGACCAGTATGGCCGAAAACACCTCGACCGCTGACCCGGTCAAAGTCGCTGACCTCCTGATCGCTGACGATGTTGGGACACCGGTCTTGAGCCTGACAGGCGCAGACGCCGCCTCGTTTGAGATCATCGCCAATGCGCTTTATTTGAAAGCTGGGGTAGCGCTCAATTTCGAGACCAAGAGCGCCTATTCCGTCAGCATCGTCATGGACGAGCCGGGCGTTGGCTCTGGTCCGGACTTGACGCGTGACTTCACCTTGACGGTGAGCGACGTCAATGAAGCGCCCACGGCGCTTGCCTTCGCCAACACCACGACGAGCATTGCCGAGAACACCTCTACGGCGACGCGGATCAAGGTCGCCGATCTCGGCGTCACCGACGACGCGCTGGGCTCGGAAACGTTCGCTTTGACCGGCGCCGACGCATCCTCGTTTGAGATCATCGGCTCTACGCTTTATCTCAAAGCGGGCGTTGCGCTGAATTTCGAGGCGAAGGCGTCTTACTCTGTAAACGTGACGGCCGACGACACCGCAGTGGGCGCGAGCCCGGATCTGTCGCAGACCTTCACGCTTTCGGTCGCCAATGTGAATGAAGCGCCCACTGCCCTGAGTTTGACCAATACAACAACGAACTTGGCCGAAAGCGCCTCGACCGTAAGCAGGGTCAAGGTCGCCGATATCAGCGTCAGCGACGATGCTTTGGGGTCAGAAACCATTGCGCTCGCGGGCGCCGATGCGGCCTCGTTCGAAATCTACAATGGCGCGCTCTATCTGAAGGCCGGCGTCGCGCTCAATTACGAGACCAAATCGTCCTATGCTGTCACAGTCACGGTTGACGATCCGACCGTGGGCGCGACGCCCGACCTTTCGCAATCCTTCACGCTCAGCATCAGCGATGTGAACGAAGCCCCGACCGCGGTCAGCTTCGCCAACACCACGACCAACGTAGCGGAAAACACATCGACAGCTACGAGAACCAAGGTAGCTGACATCGCAGCCAGCGATGACGCTTTGGGTTCGAACGCGCTGTCGCTGGGCGGCGCCGATGCGGCCTCGTTTGAGATTATTGGCGCTGCGCTTTATCTCAAAGCCAGCGTCGCGCTCAATTTCGAAACGAAATCCTCTTATAGCGTAACCGTCAATGTCGATGACGCGGCGGTGGGCCTCAACCCGGACGCCTCGCAAAACTTCACGCTGACACTGGCCGACGTAAACGAGGCGCCGGCGCTCAATTGGTCAGGCTCAAGCGCGCAAGCCTCGGGCGTTACCTGGAATGGTACGACGCGTGCATTTGCTGTCCCAGAAACCCTCGCGACGGGCGTGACGCTGGGACGGCTTTTGACCGCCGACCCTGATGGCGGCGCCTTTGCCAATCTCCGCTACGAACTGACCGGCGCCAATGCCAACCGCTTCACCATCAACGCAACGACTGGCGACATCGCGCTCGCCGCCGCCCTGAATTACGAAGCATCGCCAAATAGCTTTAGCGTTGGCGTCACCGTCTGGGACGGCGGCGCCGTCGGCGCGGGGCTTTCCTCAAGCGGCACGATCACGATCGCGGCCGCCAACGTCAACGAGGCGCCCGTCGGTTCGGGCTTCTGGTACTATTACGGCGGCAGCGTCGGGGCGAACACGACGGTGGGCACAGTATCGGCCAGCGATCCGGAAGGCTCGGCGGTGACCTATTCAATCTACTCGGTCAGCCGCGACATCTACTTCAACGGCGAGGTCACGACCAATTCGTTGGCGACTTCGACCTATTCGGTGACGACGGGCGGACTTGTGAAGGTCGCTGCGGGCGCAAGCGTCCCAAATGGCGGGGTTCGCACCGACACCGTCACTATCAAGGTCACCGATGCGAGCGGTAACTTCTCTTACGTTATTTCGACCGCTCAATATGACCGCAGCGGCGGCGGCGGGTACGTGCCGCCGATTGTCTTCGACCTCAATGGCGATGGGGTCACGCTCGTGGCCTTCGCCGACTCAACCGTCGCAATGGATGTCACTGGCGACG
Organism: Hyphomonadaceae bacterium; assembly: GCA_014378995.1. GTDB lineage: Bacteria > Pseudomonadota > Alphaproteobacteria > Caulobacterales > Aquidulcibacteraceae > Vitreimonas. The sequence continues at coordinate 101,786 of JACMMP010000010.1, read as the reverse complement.
GTCTGGCCGATGCGATCGGATGGGTTGGAGCTGATGACGCTTTGCTTGCGCTCGACCGCAACGGCGACGGCGTCATTGCGGGCGTCGATGAGATCATGTTCACCAACAGCGCCGCCGGCGCCGCCAGCGACCTCGAAGGCCTGCGCGCCTATGACACCAACAATAGCGGCTTCATCGATGCCGGGGATGCGCAGTTTGATGCGTTCAAGGTCTGGCAGGACGCCAATCAGGACGGCGTCGCCCAGACCGATGAAGTTACCGACCTCGCCGGCCGTCAGATCAGCGCTATCAACCTGACGCTGACGCTCACCGGACAGACGCCGAACGGCGCGACCGACAATGTGCTCTACGGCACGACCACCTACACTCGTACCGACGGCACGCTAGGGACGGTCGGCGATGTCTTCTTGCACTATGTCCCAACCGTGATGCGGGCAAACGGCCTGCCGCCGATCATTTTCGATCTCGACGGGGGGGGCCTCACGCTGACGAGCCGGCTATCCTCCAATGTCCGATTTGACGCTGACAATGACGGCGTCAGCGAGCGGATTGGCTGGTTCGGCGCTGGTGAAGGTGTGCTGGCGCTCGATCGCAATGGCGACGGCGCGATTAGCTCCGGCGCCGAGATTTCCTTTGTGGAAGACTTCGCCGGGGCGGTGACCGATCTTGAAGGCCTCGTCGCGTTCGACACCAATCTAAATGGCTTCTTCGATGACGGCGACGCGCGTTTCGGGGAGTTCGTGATCTGGCAGGACGCCAACCAGGACGGCGTCTCGCAAGCGCCCGAGCTGCGCTCGCTTGCTCAATGGGATATTGTCGCCGTCAATCTGACTCCCGTTTTGACCGGCGCCTCGGTCGCGGGCGCAGAGGACAACGTCATCCACGCCACCTCCGCCTTCGTCCGCGGCGACGGCACGCGCGGTGTCGTCGGCGATGTCTATCTCTCGTTCGATGAAAGCAGCGGAGCGTCTGCGCCGACCGGCCAAGAGGCCTCGCCAACCGTTTCACCGAATGAGGATTGGTGCGCAATGCCGGGCAAGACGGCGCCAATCGCCGTTACAACCGGCCCGGTCGGCGTCGAGTGGTGCGGCGTGCCCGACGGCAAAACGCCTCCCAGCTTTATTGGCGAGGACGGCGCGTTGCCCCAATCGAGCGAGGGCGGTTCAGCATTCGGCCTGCCACGCCTCGGCGTCCGGTCCAATGTCCCGTCGGTTACGGCCGAACAAGTTTTCGGTGGATGGCGACCGGGCTTTCGGCCGCGCACGCCGGCTGAGGAAACGCCGGCCGAGTGGTGCGGCGTCGGTTCAAATAAGCCGGTCCTGCCTCTGCAGCCTTGGTGCGCAACGACGCCCGAAAAGGGCGAGGTGGCGCCGGTTGCCGGTCCCGATGCGGACGGGATAATTCGCACTGCCGACAATGTGCCGCGGCCGCTGGCTACCCCCGCACGGCCGCGCAACAATCGGTTCGACTGGATCGATCACAATCAAATCGCCGCCAACGAAGACGAAATTGCGCCGGCGATGCTGGCGCCAGCCCGCAATCTCTGGCGCAAGGCGCGTGCTGAATCGTCGGGGGCGGATGCAAGCAGCCTTGTCGCCGAAATCAGCCGGTCCAATCCGCCCAGCGCCGGCGCGCTGCAGCTCGTTGGGGCGACCGCCTCGGCCGGTTCGACTTTGCACAGCGGCTTAGCTGTCTCCGATAAGCGGGTCCTGCATATGGTCAACGCCATGGCGAGCTTCGGCGTACAAAGCGCATCCGATCTTGCGCGGACCGGCAGCCAGCGCGATCCTAAGGTGGCGGCGATGCTGACATCGCTTCCAGATCTACGGTAGGGACGAATGGACGAAACAAATTCCAAGGCGCCGCCGCCAGGAACGCCGCGCACGGTCGCCGAGGCGCTGGGCCAGATCGTCTGGCTCTTGTCGCAATCAAATGGTCTGAAGCCAGACGCGGCGCGCCAGACGCCGACCTCCAGAGTGAGCTAACACGTCAACACGACTAGCTGCGCGAAGACTTCGCGCCACTCGCCGTCCTCTACGATCTCCGCACTGGTGGCGGCCTCGCGCACCCGCCCAATGCAAAGAAGACGATTGAGGCGGCAAAGGCTCTGGGGCTGCGCGAGAAGGATTGGCGCCGCGCCGATTTCCTTCGCGTCTTGCACCAGGTCGGCAGCGCGGTGGAGGCAGTCAGGTTACGTGTCGATGCGGCGTCAAACACACTGCCGCGACGCGAGCGATCACCACGCGATCAAGAAAGCTCAGGGTTCTGTTGAAGCATCCAATTGATCAACGCGGTCCGCGCGACGCGGCTCAGCCGATCTGATTGCCAGAACTCGCGCGACGCCCGCATAGTCCATGCCCCAGGCGTCCCCGTCGCGCTTCAGCAATTTGCCGCCGTGGGCGAGGGCGGAGTTTGGCCGGTAGAGTTCCTTGCGGTCGTCGGCCTCGGTCGCATCCGGCACTAGGCTGTCGACGAACGCAGCAAGCCGCTGCGGGCCGGAGAGGCCAGTTTAGGAGTCGCGCAATTATCGATAAACTCGCTCGAAGCATTCTGCAATGCGCCCTCGGTCCGTTAAGAATCCGTGGCCGTCGCTCGCGGCGGTTGCGGCGCTAAGTTGCTGAGTCCTGCGATCTTGTTGGAGTGGCGCCGGATGCAATGCGTGGATGGCGCGCAGGGCGGCCTCGGTTCGATTGGGCTGCCGTCGCCGAGCCTCCGGGCGTTGGGATTTTGAGAAGCTGGCCGAGCGTCATCGGCATGGATCCAGCTGCTACTGGAACGTCTGATTCGCGGGAAAAAGTGGGTTTCAGGTTGGCCCGCTAAGAACGTCGGGCGTCGCCCGCTCGGAGGTGCGGGCTTCCGTCGCTTCGCGAGCAAGCCGCGTAAAGAGCGTCTCGCCCCGTTCGGGCTTCAATCCCTGACGCGTTTACGTCCGCTCTGGGGGCATTACAAGACATCCGATGATCTCACAGATTGCCGAAAGCGGACGTCGAGCGCGACGCGTCAGCGCTCTGCGGCCTTAGGCCTACTTCGGCACATACATGCGCGCGTGGCGGATAGCGTCGGCGAAGAAGGCGTCAGCCTGATCGGCGGAGAACGCGTGTTTCAGCGCCGGATTCCGCAACAGCTCGGTCGTCCATACGAGGCTGATGGTGCCGCCGCGGGCTTTGGCGATGGAGCGCGCACGGCGGTCATCAAGCGCGAGCGGTAGCCTCCTAGCGAGCGCCACCGCGATCGAAGCGGCTTCACCGTCACCAACATGTTGAGCGATGGCGACGAAGTCTTCGACCTCGGCGTTCGAAAGTTGGACGATCTCAACATTGGGCGAGATGCGAAAGGGATGCTTCTCATCGTTCTCGTAGCCGCGCTTGGTGATCGGGCAACGCACCACTTCGCGCAGAACCTGCTCCGGCACGTGTGCGCGAAAGTCCAAGGCAGCGAGAATCGACCAGGGCTGCCCTGTGGCGAGCAGGTTGATCGCCACACTCGCGTCGAGCACGAGCGGGCGAAGGCCTTTGCCGCCTTCAGCCATCCCCAAGTGCGCCCACGGTATCTAAGACGATGCGGAGTTCGGTGCGCTCAAGTGATAGCATGTCGCAAAGCTGGCCTTCGCTCAGAGCTTCGCGTTCGAGGGCAATTGCGGCAAGGTTGGCCAAGCGCGGGGCAAGAATAGGCGGACGTTCTTCTGGCTGCGGATCACCCAGCACCTGTGCGTCAAACTCGGACCCATAGCCGCGCCGCTTGATCGACTCCCACTGGCCTTGCGGGACGAGATCAAGCTCTTCGAGCCGCATGCACATCGATTGCGTGGCGACACCGAACGCGTGCCGGAGAATGATGAGATGGCGAAGTTTGAAGCCGCCTTCGGCCGCGGCGACGTCCTCAAAGCGGCGGCGCACCGTGGGCGCGGGCATGAGAAGCGAGGTGGCGAAGCGTTTGGCGAACCGCTCTTCCAAGGCGACGTAGTGCTCGTCTTCCTCCGAGAACACATCGGCGTGCGTGCGGGAGGCGACGAAGTGTGCGCATTCGTGCGCGAGTGAGTTGCGTCGCCTTACGCGAGGATGGCTGGAATTAATCAGCATACAGGCGCCTACCGCAGGCTCGTAGGCATAGACGCCGGAAATCTTCGATGGCAGCGGCCGCATAAACACGCGCACTCCCAGTTCGAACTCCAGCACCGAAGCGAAATCGGCGATCGGACCTAAGCCGACGCCCAGCCGATGGCGAAGGGCGGCGGCCGCGTCCTCTGCCTGCGCGGGCACAGCGCCTGGGCGAAGATTGAGCGGGGGAGGATAGTCTTGCCGGAGTGGCGTGCCGGCAATGCGTTCGAGCTCGACCGATGCGGTCGCCATCCGCGTTAAGAGCTCGATCGCGCGGCGTTCATCGGGGCCAAGCTCTGAGAGTTCGTCGACACGCCGAAAGCGGGCGGCGAGATCGACATGCACGGCTTCAGCGCTGACCAGGCGGCTGACGCTCGTCTGATAAAGCTTGGCAAAGGCGATGAGCTCGTCCGGTTTGACCTTGCGTTGGCCGCTCTCAATGGCGGTCAACGTCGTGCGCGCGAGCTTCATCTCACTCGCGGCCGCGTCTTGGGTAAACCCTGCGGCCGTACGTGCGAACTTGAGTCTTTTGCCGAGTTCTTCGGGCGTGAGCGTTTGGGCGTTCATTGGTCTGCGCTCAAGCGGCCATCTGGCGCAGCAGCGCACTTTCGGGGAGACTGTCGGTGAACTGCCGCACTTCCGTTTTGTGCGCGTTGCTCAAGCGCACCAAGCGTCGCAATGCTTCTTCAGGCGCAGCCGGATCGATATCCATGCACTCGCCTTGCAGCCGCGTCAGCGCGTCGCTGTGTTCGGTGATTTCAGCGAACTCGCGCATCGATCGCACACTGTGGCGGAAGATATCAGCTTCGTTAGCGCTAAAGGCGCGTGCTCCGCTCCGGTCATTCAAAGTGAAAGCGGTGCTGGCAGCATCAAAGGCGTAGCGGTCGCCCGCGCTGTCGATGCCCGCGCAATGCACCGAAGCGCGCCTCAGCACGCAGCCGCCGCAGAAGCCGCAGCCACCCTCGCCGAAAAGATGGCGGTGATTGTTCGAACACGATTGCGTCGCGACCCACACTGATGCGCTCGCGCCGCCGCGCGCGGCCATCACCTCAAGCACCTCGCCCTTGGTACGCCAGAGCTGAGGCTGTTCGAAGCTCACCGGCGCCGGCAAAACGCTATCGAGCCAAGCGGCAAGCTTTTGCACGAACACAGGATGCGTTGAGCGGAACGGCCATTCGTTAGCGAAGGGCAACAACGACGGCGCCAAGCTGCCTTGGCCGTTTTCGGCGATGACGACGCGGCTGGCGCCGGAAGCATGCGCAGCAAGCGCTGCGAACAGGAAAAAGACAAAGGGCCGGGTTCTGTAGCTCGCCTCGGGATGGTCGACGCCAAGAACGCTCAACGGCACATGCATCAGCCGCTCGTCGCTCTTCTTCTTATTCCGCGTGGTGGTGCGCACGCGCCAGATCTCTTGGCCAGGGTGCTCCGCGGCGAGGAGGTGATATTGCGCAAAGCTGTCGAGCCCGTCCGAGAACGGCATCACTGCGGCGGGCGACGCGCCTTGAAACGGCAGGCCTTGCACACGCATCGGCGTGTCGGTGCGCTCCCTGAAGCTGATGCGCCAATCGTCGCCGGTCAGATAGCGCAGCAAGCGCGCTAGTAAGGGTGCGGCGGCGCGCAGGGTCTTGTGTTCGAAGACTGGAACAATGAGTTCGAGCCGGCGCGCCCAGGCGGTCGCGCGCTTGCGGGTGACGCGGCGGTCGGCCCACCAGATCGCCCCACAGAGCATGATCAGATCTTGGGTGAGACCAGTGTCGGCGGACAGACAGAAGCGGGCGATGCGCTCTTGGTCGATGGCGAGCGCGGGCGTGATGGTGTCAAACGCTGCACCATCTTCGCTTACGCGCACGGTTAAGTGGCGGTCGAGTTCGATCACCGCGCTCTTGCCTACGCGTTCGATCATCGACCTTGCTCCTTTTGCGTCTTGTCTGCGGGCGCCAGCACTTCATCGAGATTGAGCGGCTCGGCCTTTGGCTCGAGCTTCGTGCTGCCGAGGAAGGCTTCGCATGCCTCGCGCACGGTGGCATCGTTCAAAGCGGCGGCGATTGCCTTTTCCACATCGGCGCGCTCGAACACGCGCCCTTCAACCATACGGCAATCGAATTCGCGCATGTAGGCCGCGTGCTGCTGCACAAGCGCGCGGTTGAGAGCGTCGGCGTAGCCTTCGGGGCCGGTTGCGGTGCGGAGTTCGGTGCGGAACGCCGCCTCGAACGGGGTCGAAGGTTCAAACCCCGCGATCAACTCGCCGATCTCCAAAAGGCTGGGCTGGGTCTCAAGCTTCCGCAGCAGCGACTTCATCGCGGCGGAAAGCTCGACATTGAGCTCCCGTTTGAGCGCCTTGGCGGTGGCGTCTTCCAGCCGCTTTGGATTGGCCCGGTCGGCGCCGTTGAGGCCGAGCCGAAACAGCTCCTGCCACACCGGGGCGCATTTTGCCGTCTTGTGAAGATCATCCCGCATGGAACCCGATTGACCCGATTCACTGACAATGTCAAACTAGATGACATATTATGGCTGACAATGCCATGACGGGAGTTAACACTTGATAATCACTGACGTGACGATTTCGGGGTTTCGCTGCTTCGGCCCAACTCCCGCGAAGGTTGCGCTCGCGCCGGAAGTGACGGCCCTGGTCGGCCTCAACGCCGCCGGCAAGACTGCGGTGCTGCAGGCGCTTTCGAAAGTGTTTGGCGTGACCCGCGCCGAACGCACCGTCGCCAAAGGTGACTTTCACCTCACGCATGGTGAGCCGAGCGATTCCACGGCGGCGAGATCACTCTTCATCGACGTGGTGGTGGCGTTTCCCGAGCTGGTGTCGGGGAAAGCTAAGCCGGAAACGATCGCGCCGTCCTTCCGTCACATGCTCATCAGCGAGACCGGCGCGACGCCGGTGTGCAGAGTGCGGCTCGAAGCTTCGTGGGAGGATGATGGGACGGTCGAAGGTGCAGTGACGCAGAACACCTATTGGATCGACACGCGTGATGAGCCTGGGGATGAGGACAAGCATCCCATGGCTGGCTCCGACCGTGGACTTATCCAGCTCTATTACACACCAGCTAGCCGAGATGCAGCGGCTCAGGTGCGCGCAAAGACCGGCGCGCTTGCCGGGCGGCTACTTCGCGCCATTGCTTGGTCTGAAGGCGTTGAGGAGGCAGTCGAGGAAGCTGGCGAAAAGCTGGGTGACGCCTTCTCAGGTGAGGCGGCAGTGGCCGCGATCGAGGCCGCCGTCAACAAGCGGTGGAGCGCGCTCAATATCAGTATCGTGGACACGAATCCGAGACTGCGCCTAGTGAGCCGTCGCTTCCAAGAGATCATCAACAAACTGGCCGTGGTGTTCGAGAGCGGGCCGGCGCAAGACGAGAGAGGCCTGGAAGCGCTTAGCGAGGGGCAGCAATCACTCTTCTACTTCGCGCTTGCTGCGGCGGTGTTTGATCTCGAGCGTGACATCGTGGTTGGTAAGGCGAAAGGCTTTGCGGCCGAGCAGCTGCGCATTCCAGCGCTCAGTGTGTTCGCTGTCGAGGAGCCCGAGAATCACCTCTCGCCATTCTACCTCTCGCGCATCGTGGGCGAACTTCGCGAAATGGCCAAGACCGGCAGCGCGCAAGTCGTATTGAGCAGTCACGCACCTGGAGTGTTGTCGCGCGTCTCGCCGGATGAAGTGCGCTATTGTCGGCGGGACCCGAAACTGCGCGCCTCAAGTGTTACGCCCATCTCCCTGCCCAAAGATGGCACCGAGGCCGCTAAGTTCGTTCGCGGCGCTATGCTCGCGTATCCCGAACTCTATTTCGCCCGCTTCGTGCTCTTAGTCGAGGGTGACAGCGAACGCATTGTGATCCCGCGCATAGCGGCAGCCATGGGGTTGGTGCTCGATCCCGCGTTTGTTGCTATTGTGCCGCTGGGTGGTCGACACGTTGAACATTTTTGGCGGCTGCTGGGCGCGCTAAAGATTCCCTATGCAACTTTGCTCGATCTTGATCTGGGGCGAACCGGCGGTGCCTACGGGCGCGTTAAGGTGGCGCTCAAGCACTTGATTGCGGCGGGGTGGGACAAGAATGAACTGCTGGCGCTTGAGGGTGGCGGCGTGCTCTCGGACAAGAGCCTTGAGCAAATGCACAGTCGTGCGCCAGACACGCACTTGGAAGGCTGGGCAAACAGTTTGCAGGACTACAATGTGTTCTTCTCACAGCCCCTGGATATAGACCTCGCGATGCTAGCGGCGTTCCCGGCCGCGTATGCAGCAGTCGTCCCGTCGGGCGGCGGACCCCAGTCTGACCGCGATAGCGCCGCTGCAGCGGTGCTTGGAAAGGACGGCGCTTCCACTTACGAGGGAGGTTTCCAGCCGTTGCTCGACCTCTTGCCCGAGTATCGCTATCACTTCCTTACAAGATCCAAGCCCGCCACGCACATCGCGGCGCTGTCCCAACTCGATGACGCGGCGCTGAAGAAAAACGCGCCCGACGTACTCAAGCGGGTTATTCAGCATATCAAAGACAAGCTGGAAGGTGAGGAGCTGTGACCGTTCGGGCTCGGCGCGTCCGCGCCAACGATTGGCTACCGATCGATGTCGAGGAACTCGAGGACCATGCGCTCACCGTAGTTCGCTCAGTTGATCATCGCTCTGTCATAGCTGGCCCAGGCGCTGGCAAGACCGAGTTGTTGGCGCAGCGGGCGGCCTTTCTGCTGCAAACGGGCACATCACCAGCGCCGAGGCGCATTCTAGCGATCAGTTTTAAGCGCGATGCCGCGCGTAACCTCGCTCAGCGCGTGAAAAGGCGTTGCCACGCAGAAGACGCCGCGCGGTTTGACTCGCTCACGTTTGACGCCTTTGCCAAAGGTCTTGTCGATCGCTTTGGCCAAACGCTGCCGCAAGCGTGGCGACCGCGACCCGACTACGAGATCGCGTTCGCGACAGATCGTGACTATCGCGACTTCCTGAATGCCCTCGGCGATCCTCCAAGGGAGATCGGAACTCGCGCAGAACTCGAAGCAATCGATGCCCGTTACTTTGCGCGGGACCACTTGTTCGCGGCGCGGCTGCCAGTGACAGAATTCACTCCTTCGACGGTCGCCGAGTGGGCCGCGGAGCGCTACTGGCGCGCCTCGATGTTTTCCGGTGCAAAGACCTGGTTGTCATTTCCAATGATCGGCCGGTTGGCGGAGCTGCTCGTTCGCGTGAACCCACTCGCGCGCGACGCACTTCGCCTCACCTATTCCCACCTGTTCATGGACGAGTTCCAGGACACAACACAAGTGCAGTACGATCTCGTTCACACCATATTTGCCGGGAGCGGCGCCATCGCGACCGCGGTGGGCGATCACAAGCAACAGATCATGCGATGGGCGATGGCCATGGACCATCCGTTCGAAGCGTTTGAAGCCGATTTTGGCGCGCAGCGGACGCCACTTCACAACAATTATCGGTCCTCACCCGATCTCGTTCGAATCCAACATGTGCTGGCACAGGCGTTGGACCAGAAGGCATCGACGCCTGTTTCTAAGGTCGATTGCAAGATCAGTGGCGACAGCTGCGCGATCTGGACCTTCGGGAACACGTCTGCGGAAGCCGCTGCGCTTGCTAGCTTCGTTGCGTCAGAAATGAAGTCGAGGGGGCTCGCCCCGCGTGACTTCGTCCTTCTGGTACGCCAGACGCCGCACAAATACGTGGATTCGCTCGACATCGCCTTTAGACGCCAGGGAATCATGCTTCGCAATGAAGCCGGCATGGTCGGAAAGGTAATGCTCCAGGACCTCCTGGCCGAAGAGGTCTCAGTGCTGGCCATCGCGATGCTGCGTTTGGCTACAGCGCCAAGAGCCGGTCGAACTTGGAGTCAGTGCGTCGAGTATATAAGCGCCCTGCGGGGCCTTCATCACGACGATGATCGTGCGCAAATGAAACTCGAACTGGCGCTTGATCGGTTCGCGCTGCAGCTCGCCAAGGAGCACACAAGTGTGCCGGAGAGTGAGGAAGAGGTGGTGGCCCTTCTGGAGAAGATTATTGACTTTCTAGGGCGCGACGCGCTGCGTGCGGCGCATCCCCCTTATGCGCAAGGAGCGTGGCTCGAGACCGTCCTCGACTCCCTGTTGAAGCACCTAACGAATTGCTGCGCCAATGCTGGCACGTGGGCCGAGGTGCTCGACGCCTATGACGGCGTTCATGCCGTTCCACTCATGACGATACATAAGAGCAAGGGACTCGAGTACGACACCGTCATCTTCGTAGGCCTAGACGACGCCGCCTGGTGGAGTTTTGAGCAAGACAAGTACGAGGCTACGGCGGGGTTTTTCGTGGCTTTCACGCGAGCTAAGCAACAGGTCATTTTCTCTTATTGTGCAAGTCGCGGTGAACGCAAGACGATCGCACCTCTCTACGATTTGCTAGAGAAGGCAGGCGTGCCCGTTCAAGCGCATTAATAGTTCAATTAGACCGCTAGGCTTGCGATCTCTCGATGACGGGCCGCTAGCGTCGGTTTGCGCGATGAAGCGCGAAGGGCGCGTATGAGATTTAGCGCGCATTGCAATTAGTCCACCCAGAGCCGTGATGAGTAGCGTCGCGTCGCGGGAGCTTTGAGCACGGTTACATCGCGGTCATCGCCGTAGACGTCCGCGTGGAGCCAATCGAGTTCGGTCTGCGGGTCGTTGGTCATGAGCCACCAGGCTTTGACGCGCTTGCCTTCGCCATCGTCCCAGCGATAGCCGCGGGCCTTTAGAGATGAACGCTGCTCGAATGCCGTGTCTTCGGCGCGTACGACCCATAGCTGGCGTCGTGCGCATTCGAGGAGGGCGCTGAGGCCAAGTCTGCCGGTGGCCGGCAAGGGAAGCGTCAACAGGAAGACTGCAGCTTCGGCATCAGACAATGCGCGGTGTCCGTCGTGAAACCAACCGCGCGCCCACAAGAGATAGTCCAGTTTGGCGGAGCCGACGCCCTCCGCTTTCCAATCGATCTCGGCAAACGAACACGCCCAGTGCTTTTCTTCGAACAATGGCCAGTGCTTCTCCACCATCGGCCGATCGAACGCAGCATTGTGCGCGATGACGATGTGCGCGGGCTCGATGATGGCTTTGATTCGTACTGGATCGATGACTTGTCCTTTGACCATGTCCTCGGTGATGCCGTGGATACTGGCGCTCTCTGGCGAGATGGGGAGGGACGGTTGTCGGAACGCGTTGAGGGCGCCGTCATGATCGACGCTGACGATCGCGCCGGTATCGCGCTCGTACTCGAACGGCAGTAACGCTAGCTCGATGACTTCGTCGGTGTCCGGATCAAGCCCCGTCGTCTCGGTATCGACAAGCACGCCGTGCCGTGTTTCGCCGCTCGCTGCTCTCAGCGGCCAGTCGCGCGGAGCTGGTACACGCCGCAGCAAGCGGAAGTCGGGGCTGGCCTCGACAAGGCGAGCGGCTTCGGGGAGATTCATCTCCAATCACAAGCGCAAGCGTGGACATCGCGCAAGATTGTTTCTGACGGGCGGCCCGATGTCCGCTTTGAGGATGAAGGCGGTCGACGTCCGCTTCTGGGATGAAGGAGACGCGGATTGGCAGTCAGCCAGTCCACAGCCGCGAGGAATAGCGCCGCGTCGCCGGCGCCTTTGAGCCGGTGATTTCGCGCTCGCGCCGAAGATCTGTGCATGCGCGATCACAAGCGCAGGCCCGGGCCTCGTGCAACGACTCTGACTCAGCGCGGCAATGCGCAAGGGATTTGCGAAGGCCTTCGACGTCCCCCCGAAGCGATCGTGAAGCTCGCCTGGATCGCCCACCCGGGCGCCGCCCGCTGAAAGCGTATCCTTTTCGAGATCATCACGGCGGGTGCGCCTGACACTAGGGTAAGCGACATCCGTAACAGTGATCGATCAGGCGCGCGCAGGGTTCAAGCACGATCAAGGCTTGTGTGGGCATCGCCACCATTTCCGAGCCGTGCGCGACCAGATTGCGGACATGGACAAGCAAGTCTTTGAGCGCGTTAAGGTCATCCAAAGTGTAGATGCGCTCGCCTGGCCGAAGTCGGAAGGCGCTCAGATCGCCATCAGCGATGGCCTTTTCCAGACAACCATTCAGATGCTTGAACGATTTTCCTTGGTATCGAGCTTCGAGTTTTTCACGCAGCACCACTTCGACCGTGGCGCAGGCTTGGTACTGAGCGAGCGTGGTGAGTTCGTATGCGAACCAAGCGTAGAGATATGCTGCACGCGCCCGATCAAACATCATACTGACACTCTTCGGCACCGTCGCGCGTAGTTCGAGCGGGGCCATGCTTTCGTAGTGATCCTCGAGCGTCATCGGCGTTTGATCATCAAACCGAACAAACGCGCGAAAGCGATCGTCTGGCTCAAGGATCTTTTGAAAGGGTCGTATCATCGCCGTCTCATCTGCTTGAAGTCTGCGCCCTTCGGCGCGCTCTTTATCGGATTCTACCGCGCAATGGCGCGGTCCACGCTGTGGATGTGCCGCTAGAGATCTATCGCCGTTGGTCTCGAACTCTATGACGAAGTCTTTTTTGCCTACGCTCTAACAGCGCTCTCCAGCTGCGACAGCTTCAGCCAGCCGACGCACTAGCCCAGCATCGACTTGCGCGTCGTTTTCCCCGGTCGCGCTCGCAAAACGCGCTGCGGCGGCGCGGGTCTGCAGGCCAACTTGTCCATCGGCGGCGCCGGCATCGCACCCCAGTTGATTGAGGAGGGTCTGAGCTGCGATCACGACGTCGCTCGAACGATCCGCCGGAGGCGCGGGATTAAAGGCGCCGAGCGGCGCCGCGCGCGGCGTTCCCCGATGGCAATGGTAGCCGCCCGTTCGCCGTTCGTTGTGACAGCCCTCGCTGTTGAGCCCGCCGCCGTGCGCGATGGCCGCAGGCGCGCCGAGCAGCGAGCAACCAAGGCAAACGAGAGCGAGAAACGTCAAGAGAATTATTCGCCGCACCGTCATGATCGCCTCCAGCATAAGTTGTAGCCGCATGGGCTCCATCCCGCCATTGCCAATTGGATGGCTCAGCGTCACCGAGGCGATGGCCGCAGGAGCGCAAGAACGAGATTGAGGTTGATCGAACCAATGAGTCCATGGTGCCGGCGGGCGGATGTCGCGTTTCAGCGAATACGGGCGTCGAATGTCCGCAAAGGAGAGGGCAAGGCGGATCTCCGAAATTGGAGTGCAGCGGCGGAATAGGGGTCTTTTCTGCACTGTCGTCACTTTGAGTCGTAGCGACAGAGACTGGCCCATTCAGACATTCGCTAAATCTGCCAAACGTCTCTCACCATGAGCTCGGCCACGCGGCGCGACGCTTGGCGAGGAACAGCGCCGGCCTCGCATTGAAATTTTGCTGGGTGCGATGGCACTGTTGCTGGTGCGCATTGTTCACGTCCTGGGGCAAACGGTATGTCGAGGGCGGGGGCCGGACGAGCACGATGGTCGGAGCGTGAGTGCCATGCAGCGGCATGGACTCAAATCTTGAGCGCTGCTTCGACCTGCAAGTAGAGTTAGTTAGGGGCAAGTGAGTTTAGCCGGCTTGGAACCAAGATTTTGAGAGCGAAGTTTACCGCCGTTGGCCACATGGGTGGATGCCTGCTCAACCGTCGCCCCGACGTTGTCCACCTATGTGATTGGCCTTAGGCAAAGCATGCGCCACTTTCCAGCTACGGCCCTGGCCCTGATCCTGCTGGGGTGCGCGACGCCACCGATCCCCGACACGGCCTCTTGCGAAAGCATGCCTGCCCTTACCGATCTAATAGCTGCACGTGATGCGGTCCGGACGCACTACGTCTACACTCCAGCAGGAGGCGTCACCGTTGATGAGCTGTATGACGAGCTGGCGGAACGTGCGGCAGCGGCTGAAACCCGCCCACAGCACCTCCAGGTGCTTGAGCGCTTTGTCTTCGGTCTGGCTGATCACCACGCGCACTTGAGTGCAAACAGTCGTAGTTCACCTCGCTTGATACCAAGCGGGACCAGTGTTTGGGTGGAGTACCGGGACGGTCGCTTTATCGCCACCCAAGTGCGGCCCGGCAGCACTGCGCGAGAAGCAGGCCTGCGAGAAGGGATGGAAATCCTCTCCGTCAACGGCGCGCCGATGTTGGAGCTGTCCCTTCCGCCGCATTCGTCCGCAAACTCAACGACAGCGCGGAGCTTTGCCGCGAGGGTCGCTCTCGCCGGAACCTATGCTGAGGATGCGGTGATCACGGCGAGGGGAGCGTCCGGCGCGTGGACAGCTCGGCTGGCGCCAGCTCCAGCTCCAGCTAATGATGATGATCGGCTAGCGACGCTGTCTTACCCAGCCTCAGACGTGGCGCTCATCCGGATCAACAATTCACTCGGCAACACAGAGCTTCCTCAGGCCTTCGACACCCTGATGCAACGTGCGAGAAGCGCAAGAGCTGTGATCCTGGACCTGCGCGACACGCCCGCAGGCGGCGACTCCGTAGTTGGCAGACCCATCATGAGCTGGTTCTTCGAAGGCGTTCGCGGTTATCAGCGTCACCGCAAGCATGGACGAGAGTGGTTAGAGACAGTGACGGGCCGACCGGACGCGTTTCGCGGTCGGTTGGTTGTGTTGGTGGACCATTGGACTGGCTCAATGGGCGAGGGGGTCGCAATTGGTCTCAGGTCTGGGGCCGGGGCCATCCTGATCGGCACGCCCATGGCCGGGTTACGTGGTGCAATGGAGTCATTTCCCCTGCCATGTCTCGGTGTCGACATCCGTTTGCCAGCCGAACAGCTCTTCACGGTCGAGGGAGAACCAAGGGAGCGCGCTATGCCGGATCTGCTTATCGACGAGGATACGCTGAGCGCCGCTGACACTGGCGATCCCATCCTTGCCGCGGCGCTGCAGCTCGCCGAACGCTGAACGTGAAAGCGGCCCCTAACTAGGCGTGAGCGGTGGCACGGGGTGCATGAGCCAACTTCCGCCGACTTCGACGCCGCTTGAGTCGACTCGAATGTCGCGAATTGCGCGACCTTTCGCACGAGCTCAAACACTCAAGTTTGCGAAATGGGGCAACAGCTGGGAAACCCCTCGGCGACTCCCCAAGGCTGGCGCCTATGGAAATACCGCATCAACCACTAACGACGTGCGGTTTGGCGGTGATAAATCCGCGGATGTAACTTTGAACATTCCCAGTCGTCTTTCACGGACGGGAGGTGGGCTTCAATGAACGTTGCTGCAGTTTCGCGCTTGGCGAGATCTACCGTTCTAACCCGACTTTTTCCCGATCAGATCGACAACCAATACCGCGGCCTCTTTGCCGGGCTCGTGCTCTTGCTTGCCTATTTGCTCGTCAAAGCGTTTGCCTGCGTCAATGCAATTGGCTTGAACCCCCTCTGGACCAGTCGCGCGGTGCTGGGAGGCGTTGAAGCTGTGCCGCTTCAAGGCTTCGAACCGATTGAAGCGAACGCAACCCTTCTTCTATTCGCATGGTGGGGCGTGGCGAGCCTTGCTCCGACCTTGCTCGGACTACTCGCGATCGCCCGATATCGCTCTATGATCCCGCTCATCTATCTGCTGATGCTGGCCTCAAAGGGCGGCGAGGTGCTCGTTGTCGAGGACGCCGCAATCGTCGGCATGCTAGGCGCCGGGGCGCCGGCGCCCTTCATCGTCCTTGGCATGCTGATGATAGGGTTCATCCTATCACTCGTGCATCGCAAGTAGCAGCATCAGACACTACGGCGCAGCTCAGGCCGGCACGATTACAGATGGTTTTGATCATGCGACCACTGCGACAGCTGCGACGTAACTTTCCGCTTCTCCGTTCGTATTCCGAATGATGAAAGGCGAGGGGGATCTTGAGGCGATCTACCGTCAGCATGCGCCGGCAATCTTCCGTTTCGCGTTGGGGCTTTGTCGCAACCGTGCCGAGGCGGAAGATATCGTCTCCGATACTTTCGCGCGTGTTCTGACACGCGGCGCCACGATCAACGCCGAGACAACACGCGCCTATCTACTGACCGTCGCCCGCAACATATTCATAGACGCCAAGCGCCGCTCGGTACGACATCGACATGCTTTGACGGAGCTTGAGTACGAGCAGGCGCGAGGTGGAAGCGAGGCGACACCAGACAGCGCACGTGTCGCGCACGCTCTTCAAACACTGGGTCTGCTGCCGGAGGGAGAGCGCTCCGCGCTTCTGCTCCGTGTTGATCATGGGCTTAGCTATGAGCAAATTGCGGCGACGCTCCAGATATCGATCGCAGCTGCCAAGGTCCGTGTGCATCGCGCGCGGCTGCGCTTAGCGCGCGCCCAACAGGAGAAAGATCAATGAAGGAGGCAGCAATGACTAGGGTCAGCCGCATTTGTGGAAGAACAATCGCAGGCGCGCTCGCAGTCGCGGCTTGCGCCGCAAGTTGGCTAAACGGCCCGCAAGCGAGCGCACAGTCCAGCGCCTTACCAGCTCCGATTTCGCAAGCCATCCGATCGTCAGAAGCCGCCAGTACCACTTACAGTTTCGACCTTCGGTACGAGACTGCAGATGGGCTCTTTAACGCGCGATTCGATCTGGGCGCCGCTGGTCCTGACCTCGTGCTGACTTCTCCGCAAAGGGCTGAATTAGCTCCATCCTTGCGCACTGACTTTGATACGCTGCAACAGCGTATTACTGGCGTCACCTGGTGTGCGGGGTCCAATCTGGCGCACATAAGAGACGTGCGGCTTGTACGCGAAGACGATCAAACCTGGACCTATAGTTTCCAGCCAACTGAGGAAAGCGTCACCGGCGACATGACCAGGCGTATTGTTGAGCGCCTACGCGGCGAGCTTGTCGTAAGCAAGGGCGCTTCGCCTGATGTTATTCGCACCCGGCTTTTTCTCGCGCGCCCGTTCAGTCCCATGCCCCTGGCCAATCTTGATCGCTACACCGTTGCTACCTCATGCGCGATAGCGCCCAATGGGCGGCGTTACTCTGCTGAATTAGCCACCGACACACACGGGACTTTTCCCGGCCGCACCATCACGATGCGTGCGAACCGGCGTATCAGCAATCTTAGAGCTGCGCCATGAAGATGGTTTGGCGGGAGATACGCATATGAGCGCCGACGTGACCCGCGACGTTATAAGCGATCTATGGCCTCTTTACAAAACTGGTGAGGCGAGCGCTGACACGGTGCGCTTGGTCGAAACTTTTCTAGAGCAAGACGGCGCCTTTCGCACGCTCCTGGAGAAGAGCGAGGCAATTTCCAGTGGTCTTGCGAGACCCCACTTTTCACCAGACGCGGAGCTGCGGCTGCTTTCGGTTGCTCGTAAACGGGTCATCGGCACGATTGTGTTAGCGAGCGTGAGCATCGGCATCGTGCTGTTCGTGATCGCGCTTGCAATTCACGCGCTGAAGTAAATCTGGGGACACATTCCATGTCGATTGTTTTGCTTGTCCACATCGCAGCCGGCACGGTTAGCGTTCTTGCCGGCGCGTCCGCGTTGATTGCCCGAAAAGGGGGGGGCGTGCATCGTTTAGCGGGTGGGACGTTCGTGGCCTCCATGGTTGTGATGGCTTTAACCGCCGCGTTTGTGGGGATTTCGGATCGCGGCAACGCTGTGGCGGCGGGTCTCACCATCTACATGGTTTTCACCGGCTGGATGACGGCGCGCCGGAAACGCTTCCGCGCCGGCCCTACCGAGATCGGCGCCTTTCTCGTAGCAGCGACGTTCGCCGCACTCGGATATGCGTCAGCCTTCGCAATCGCCACAGGCGCCCGCGAGGCTGAGAACCCGCTAATCCTGACGGCGACCCTGGTCGTCAGCACCTTTATGGCGCTTGCAGCAATCGGGGACCTTAGCTTGATGCTGCGGCCGGGGGTCTCTAACGCTCACCGCATCGCGCGCCATCTATGGCGCATGTGCTTCGGTTTATTCATCGCGGTTGGATCGTTCGCAGCGCAGGGCGCCGAAGCGCTGCCCGCAGCGTGGCCGCGCATAGAGATGTTGCTGGGTTCGATGGCGTTGGTGTTGCTGGTGATGAGCTTCTGGATTGTGCGGGTATTGTTTACATCTTGGAGCAAACGGAACGTCGCGGGCGCCGCCGGGACCAGCACGATGGCGGGCGCCTGAGTGTTACGTAAAAGGCAGACTAAAACGTCGAGCGCAAACTTCGATCTGCTAACCCGCATTTTTCCTAAGCATATGGACAACATGTATCGGGGGCACTGGCTAGCGATCTGGACTTTTGCGCCAGTCGTGCTGGTCAAGATGGTCCTCGGCGCCAACGTTTTTTTCAACACGCGCACCGTGATTGAAAATGCCGATCGCATCCCACTTCAGTCCTACAGCGATGCCGCACAGCAGACTCTCGTCTTCATGTTCCAAGCGTGGGGACTGGGCTTGTTTCTAATGGCCGCCCTTGGCCTTCTTGCGTTGGTGCGCTACCGCGCGATGGTGCCGCTTATGTGCCTTGTGCTAACGCTTGAGAACCTGGGGCGCACGGCGCTCCAGACGGACGGTATTTTGCTTATGGCTACGGGTGCACGAGCGCCCTCGGCGGGGGTTCTGATCAACCTTGCCTTTATCGTGGTGCTCCTTATTGGCTTGGTGTTGTCCGTGATGAAATGCAAGAGTGTGAAGAGCGGTGAGAAGGTGGGAGCGCGCGACGGCCGAGTTGGCGCAGGAAGCGCGTGTCGGTTTGCGATGCTCAAGCGCAGCGATGGGCTGGCGCTGCTGCACCTAGCTAAGAACCAGAATCTGGCCATAGGCAAAAGCTATTCGATCGGCAATCACGTCGGGAAAGATCAAAACCGCCCCATCGCTAGGTCTTGAGCGCTGAGGCGTTCTCGCTCGACGCGCGAAATGTGGCCTTGCTTGCGGCAACACTAGGCAACAGGCATCCTGCAATGCCAGGCAACGCTGGCGTACTTCGGACATGTTCATTCGGCCGCGCCGTCACCTGCTGTATGCAGCGCAAAAAGTGATGACACTTCCGATGGCCTAAGTGCGTCATCAACCTACGAACTAATTGTCTGTTCAAGGCATCGCGAGCATCGGAGCATCGCGATATTGCGCCGCCGATTGCGCATCCAATAGGTATGTGACGATAGTATGCGAAACCGTTCCCGCTACGCTCCCGATGCACAAGTGAAGCGCATCGCTAATCTTGCGAAGGAGATCGGCATCTCGCCTGCCGGCCTAAAGGTGGGCGCGGATGGTAGTGTTGAGATTGTCGATGTTCGTTCTGTTGTGTCATTGAAGAGCGGAGAAGGGGAAAACGCCGACGATGTCATGCGAGCGTGGGAGGAAGGCAGTGGCGCTACCCGGCGCACATAGGACCGTTCGGGACAAAACCCGAGACGGCGGCGCTTATTACATTCGCTGGACCGCGTGGCGAGGCAAGGGCGCGCCCAAAATTGGTGCGTTCAAAGGCGCCACGAAGCATGAGGCCGAACAGGCAGAGCGCGCCGGCGCGTCTGAACTCGCCGGCGGCTATCGCGATGCGCGCACGACCGCCGTATCCGATGCAACGCTCGCGGACCTTTTGGACCTTTACCAGGGCTCCGCGGAATTCAAGAAATGCAGTGCATCGACGAAGGCGGAGCGTTCGCGTCAGATCAAGCTGATGCGCGAGGATGAGATTCCTCCTCCACGCGGCTCAACCAAACCCGCGTTGAAGCTCGGTTCATTGCCGACCGCGGGGCTGGCTTCGCGCCTAGCGATCGGACACCTCACGCGGTGGCGAGACGATCAGGCCGCGACGCGCGGGCCCCGAGCCGCCGATGCGCGCGTTCAAGTGCTGCGTCGCGCTCTGGCGGTTCTCGTCAAACAGGGTGTAGCGCCTGCCAATCCTGCGGCTGGGCTTGCGGAGGTCTGGACGGCCGATCGCTCTGCCCTGATTTGGGAGCCGGAACTGCTCAAGAAGTATCTAGAGCACATCAAAGCGGAAATTTGGCGGGTTTGGACGTCGGTTAGCGCCTCCAATCCGCTGCGACCAGCGATGATCCTGAAACTCGCCGCCGCGCGTGATGCGTTGCTCCTGGTGTTGAACAATGGCCAGAGGCGAGAAGATCTGGCAGCCCTCAATTGGCGCGAGTGCACCGATGTGGCTTTCGTTTACACGGCACGCAAAGGCGCGCGACGCGCGAAGACCGCAGGCAAGAAAAGCCGCACGACGATCGTGCCCATCCTCAATGAGGCGCGAGGCGTACTCATTCGCCGCAAGGAGGCGCATGGAGCGGACAGCCCGTGGGTCATTGTCTCGGGGCGCGGCGGCGCCTACACGCCCAACGCGCTGGGCGAACTCGTCAACGGTGTCGCGCGAGAGCTCGAGATCGATCGTCATCTCCACGACGGAAAGGGGACGTTCGTCACACGCATCAAGACCCAGGCGCCATGGCTGAGCAACGGCGAGATCGCCGCGATGGTCGATTGGTCGGAAGGTGAAGTCGACGAGATCATTCGCAGATACGTCTCCGCCGACGAGATCGCGCGGGCGACGATTGAACGCCTCCGCGACCGCCGCAAGGCAAGCTGACGCTTGCAGCCCCCCGCGAACGCAAGTCGAACAAAATGTACGACTGGGTGTACGACTGGCGGGTATATGGATGGCTAACTAGCTGAAAAATTGGAGCGGGCGGGGGGAATCGAACCCCCGACATTCAGCTTGGGAAGCTGACGTTCTACCTCTGAACTACGCCCGCGAGGCCGCATGCGGGATATCGCGTTTGTAGCCGATGGCAAGCGCCAACAGCCTAGAGCCGCACGCTGAGCGAGAGCGCGCCGAAATCTTGGCGGGTGGGCTGGGTCTCGAATTCCTCGGTGCGCCAGACATAGGTGTAGGCGAGACGGACGCTGCCTGCGCTGATGGAGAAGCCGGTCTGCATGTCGAGCACGAAGGGGGTGCGCTCGACGGAGGCGCTGTCTTCGAAGGTGTTGCCGTCGAGAAAGAGATTGTGGGCCACCGCGCGGCCCTGCACGCCGGCGAACAACGACCACGACAGAGCGCCGCCGCGGAAATGCTCGAGGCCCGCGAGCGAGGGGCGCACGCGCGGCGGACCGTAATCGCTGTCGATGCGCTGGCCGATGCGGGCGGCGACGCCAACGCGCGCTTCGGTGCGCAGCGTGCCGAGCGAAGCGCCGGCGCTGGGGGTCAAATCCGCTTCGAGGCCGCCGAAATAATCGCCGAACACCCGGAGCGCGCGCCAGCGGCGATCGAACGAAACGGCGAAAGCGAGTTCATCTTCGAGCTGGCTGTCCCAGCCTTGCGGATCGGGCGCGCCCAGCCATTCGTGAATGCCGCGCTGAGCTTCCTCGCCCTGCGCCGACGGGCCGACAATGCCGAGTTCGAGTTCGTAGCTATCGAGAAAGCGCGGGGCCCGACCGTCGCTGCGGTCTTCCTCGGCGCCGACGGAAATCTGCATATAGAGCCAGCCGGCGTACGGATGCTGATCCGGCGGGGCGGGAATTGCGTTGATGTCTTCCGGCGTGAAAATCGATTGGCCGACGGCGACGCCCCAGAAATCCGGTTCGGAATTGGAGAGCGCGCGGGTGAAGCTGCCGGCGCCTTGCAGCCAATCGGGCACGCGCTCAGCCGGCGAGACGTAACCCAGACGAATGCCGGATGTGTAATTGCGGTCTGCGCCGGAGGAGAGACTGTCATTCTCCACGGTGAGCGAGAGGACGCCCTTGGTGTCGGCGTCCTGCGCGAACGCGGCGCCTGGCATCGCGGCCAGCAACGCTGCGCCGGCGGCCAGAAACTTCAGGCGATGATGTCCGGCGTTAGCCTGTCTTCGATCCATTGGATTTGGTCCCTCAGCACCAGCTTGCGCTTTTTCAGCCGCGCGAGCTGCAGCGCGTCCCCGGCGCCTTGTTCCTGCAGCGCGAAGATCGCGCTGTCGAGCGCGCGGTGCTCCTCGCGCAGTTCCCCGAGGCGCACCTTGAGCGCCCGCTTCTCTGGGGTTTCTGTAATGTCGAAATGATCGTCGTCGTCGCCGGCGCTCATGCGCGCGTGTTCCGGTTCGCCGCGGGCCCCCGCTGGTCCGCTAAAAAACGAGCTAAGCCATGCGTCGGAGGCCCTGTAAAGCCGCGACTCAGCCCTTCACCGTCCCCGGAACGGTGCAACCGCAAATATGATAAAACTTTATGCGCGATGTAAGGAGACAACACCCCGAAAGGGGGGCATCCTCGGACTCGCCAAAACCATAGGAGGCGCCTTCGATGGCTATCGAGCAGCGTTTACGCGAACTCGACGTCCGGCATCGGGATCTCGACATCACCATCAAAACTGAGGCTCAGCGGCCTTCCGCGGACATGACGCGGCTCAGTGCGATGAAGCGTCAGAAGCTGAAGCTAAAAGAAGAAATCGAACACCTCCGACAGGAAACCGATCATCATTGAAGCAGGTCGCGGCGTCGGCTGACGCGCGAGTTTCTCAATCTTACGGAGCGTAAGGTTCAGCCTGTGGAGAACGCGCGCTAGCGTTTCCGCTTGTTGCGGGAGCGCGCATGCGCATCTTGTTCTCATTGAGCGGGCGCCAAGGCAACGGCTGGCGCTAAGGGAACTTCGCGCACGCACGTACCGTTCTGCGCTGGTGATGACCAACGCAGAATACGCCCGCGACCTCGGCCGCGCGCTGGTGGGCGCTGTGCTGTTCGCGCTGCCGCTGTTCATGACCATGGAGATGTGGGCGCTGGGGGTTGCGGTGGAACGCGAGCGGCTGGCTACGCTGTTGCTCGTTATGCTGCCCATGCTTATCGCGCTCTCCTATTTCGCCGGCTTCGAGCGCGCCTTCGGCCTCGTCGATCATGTGCTCGACGCCTTCGCTGCGATCGCCGTCGCCGCCATCGCAGGCGCGCTGATCCTTTTGCTGCTTGGCGTATTTGCGCCGACGCAGCCGCTGCAGGAGGTCGTGGGCAAGATCGCGATGGTGACGTTTCCTGGGGCCATCGGCGCGCTACTGGTCGATAAGCAGCTGAACGATGAGCGCAAGCGCGACGACAGCGGCGGCGCTGGCCGCTCGTACTTCGCGCGGCTCTTCTTGATGGCGATCGGGGCGCTGTTCGTGGCGCTCAACGTCGCGCCGACGGAAGAAATGATGCTGATCGCGTTTCAGCTCAGCGCCTGGCAATCTTTAGTGTTGGCGCTCGTCTCGTTCGCGGCGCTGCATGCGCTGCTGTTCTGGACCGAATTTCCCGGCAAGGCGCGATGGCGCGGCGACGCGAAGTTTTTTTCGGTTCTGATCCGCTTCACCTGCGCGGGCTATGCGCTCTGTGCGCTGGCGAGCCTCTTCTTGCTCTGGGCGTTTGGCCGCACCGATGGCGTTGCGCTGTCTGAGCTGACCGAGTTCGTTGTCGTGCTGTCATTCCCGGCCGTTTTGGGCGCGGGGCTGGCGCACCGCGTCGTGGCTGAGCAGCGTGGCTGAGCGCAAATCCCGCGCCCCCAATACGCCGCTGATCGAATGGATCGTCGGCGGTTTTGGCGCGCTGGTGTTCGCGGCGATGGTCGCCGTGCTGACGGCGAACGCCCTCACCGATCCCGGCGGGCTCCCAAGCATCGTCACCAGCGTCGAGCGCATCGAAGCGGTGGAAGGCGGCTACGCCGTCGCGTTCACCGCCCGCAACGAAGGCGACACCACGGCGGCGATGGTCGAGATCACGGCGGAAGCCGGCGGCGAGACGCACAGCGCTACGATCGATTATCTGCCGCCGCGTTCGCAGCGCCGCGGCGGCGTCTTCTTCGAGCGCGATCCGCGCGGCGGCGAGCTGAAGCTCCGCGCCGAAGGCTATCAGGATCCGTGAGCGCTACTCGCCGTCCACGATGGAAAGGTAGCGGCCGTAGCCTTGCGCTTCCATCTGATCGCGCGGGATGAAGCGGATGGCGCACGAGTTGATGCAGAAACGCTGTCCGCCGGAGCCGCGGGGGCCGTCGTCGAACACATGCCCGAGGTGCGCATTGCCGTTGCGCGAGCGCACTTCAATGCGGCGCATGCCCATCGTGTACTCCTCGCGCAGGACGATGTTGTCGGGATTGACCGGGCGCGTGAAGCTCGGCCAGCCGGAGCCGCTGTCATATTTGGTGGTGGAGGCGAACAAGGCCTCGCCGGTGCGGGCTTCGACATAAATGCCGGCATCGTGGTGGTTCCAGTATTCATTGTCGAACGCGCGTTCCGTGCCGCCCTGGTCCATCACCCAGTTGCGCAGGCGCTCGAGCGCCGAAGGTGAGCGCTCGGCCTCTGCGCGCGGGGCGGGCTGGGTTTGCGCATAGGCGTAATAGCCGGCGCCCCCGGCGAGGAGGGTGGCGGCAATAGTGGCGGCGATCAGCTTCATGGCTCAGCTCCTGGGCGTTCGGAAGCTTGTACGGCTGAAGTGCGCGTTCGGTTGCTTGAAACCGAACCGCGAAGACGCACGTATCATCGGCATGATCCGCGCCCTGTTCGCCAGCCTCTTGTTTCTGTTCGCCTGCTCGCCGCCCGACACGGCCGCGCAATCGCAAACTGCGCCGGCGCCAGCGGGCGCGCAGGAGGCGGTGTTCGCGGGCGGGTGCTTCTGGTGCATGGAGCACGACATGAGCGCCGTGCCGGGCGTCGTCGAGGTGATGAGCGGTTATACTGGCGGGCGCAACGCCAACCCGACTTACGAGAACCATCCCGGCCATTACGAGGCGGTGCGGGTGCGTTTCGATCCTGCCGTGATTAGCTATCGCCAGCTGATCGACCGCTACTGGCAGTTCACCGATCCCACCGACAATGGCGGCCAGTTTTGCGATCGCGGGTCGAGCTATCGGCCGGCGATTTTCGTCACCCCCGCCCAGCGGACGGATGCGGAAGCCAGCAAGGCCGCGGTGATCGCGGACGGGCGGGTGAACGGGCGCGTCATCACGCCGATCCTGCCGCTCGGCGCGTTCACCGAGGCGGAGGACTACCACCGCAATTACGCCCAGCGAAATCCCGCCCGCTACGCGGCCTATCGCGCGGCATGCGGCAGGGACCGCGTGTTGCGCCAGGTCTGGCGGCGCTAGCGTTCCAAGGAATTAGCCTTCGTAGGTTTCCGGCGGCACCGTTTCTTGCGCGGTCTTTAGCGTGCGCGCTTCGGCTTTGGCGACGCGCGCATCGGCGCGGGTCTTGGCGGCGGCGGCTTCGGACACCACGCCGTCGAGTTCGATCTGGCTGCAGAGGCCGATGGTGACGGGATCGACCGGTTTGATCTGGTTGGAATTCCAGTGCGTGCGGTTTCGCACCTGATCGATCGTCGCCTTCGTCGTGCCGATCAGCTTTACGATCTTGGAATCCGGCACTTCGGGGTGGTTCTTCAAGAACCAGGCGATCGCATCGGGCCGATCCTGGCGGCGGGCGATCGGCGTGTAGCGGGCGCCGCGCTTCTTCATTTGCGGCAAGTCGATGCGCTTCTGTTCGAGCGGCTTCAGCTTGTAATCGTTGTCAGCTTCACCCTTCGCGATCTCTTCGCGCGAGAGGAAGCCGCCCGCGATCGGATCGACGCCGCGAATGCCCTTGGCGACATCTTCATTGGCGATGCCTTGCACTTCCAGCGGATGCAGGCCGCAGAATTCGGCGATCTGCCCAAACGCGAGCGAGGTGTTTTCGATTAGCCACACGGCGGTGGCCTTGGGCATGAGGACGTTCGAGGTCATTTCCGGGCTCCAGATACGCAAACGCGCCCGGCGGCGTCGCCAGGCGCGGGGCCAGATGGAGCAACGGGCTGACGACCACGGGCGCGATCAAGTCAGTTGCGGGCGATATAGCGCCGGACTTGGCCAAAGGGAAGGCGGGAATGCGGGTGACGGCGGCGAGAATCCGCACCTAAGGTGCAGCCTAAGGCGGGGGCGGGCGGCTTGGGCCAATTTGAGTTTCTCTTCAGGCTGTACGGGCTTCTGGTGGGCATCGCCGAACTGGCGAGCGGCTTCTTCCGCACGACTTTGGTGCTGGGCCGATGAGCGCGTTCGAATTTTTCTTCTCGTTCTACGGCCTGCTGCTTGGCTTCTCCGTGGCGGAGCTGGTCGGCGGTCTCGCCCGCGTTTTGCACGACCGTCGGAACGTCCGCTTCGGCGTGCTCACTCTGCTGCTGGCGATGTGGGTCGCGGTGGATATCGCTACGTTCTGGGTGCAGGCGTGGGTGATCTTCCGCAACGCGCCGTTCAATTTCGCGCTGCTGATCCTCGGCCTGGTTGTCGCAAGCGTCTTCTACGTCGCCGCCACCTTGGTGTTTCCGCGCGACGTGAAGGCGACGCCCAATCTGGACGATCACTTCTGGGCGCACCGCACGCTGATCATGCTGTGCGTGCTGGGCGCGAACGTGCTGATGGGGCTGACATTTATCACGCTTCTATCCGCCAATGGTGAACTGGAGCTGCTGACAGGCGGATTCCGCTGGGTGGGCATCGTGCTGTTCATGCTCGGCACGCTAGCGGCCTCGTTCGCACGCGGCCGGACGGTGGTCATTCTGCTCTTGAGCGCGCTCGTTTTGTACCACGGGTACAACATCAGCCAGGCCGCGATTGATCTTTTGGAGCAGGGCGGCTGGTCGCTGCGCGACGAAGCGCAGACGCCGCCATGAGCGCGTTCGAATTTCTCTTCAGCTTCTATGGCCTGCTGCTTGGCTTAACGCTCGTCGAAGTCGGCTCCGGCTTTTCGCGCGCCCTCGATGCGCGCGACGAGCGGCCGATGGGCGTGATCCTGCCGCTGCTCACCGGCGTGATGATCATGGACATCGCCACGCAATGGGGTTCGGCGTGGCGAGACTTCCGCGAAGTTGAGTTCAGCTTCCGCTATCTGGTCGCGGCGCTCTGCATGACGCTGGCGTATTATTTCTCCGCCACGCAACTCTTCCCGCGCGACCGCTCCACGGCCACGTCGCTGGACGAGCACTTTTTCAAGCACCGTATAGCCATTCTCGGCGGTGTGCTGTTCGCCAACCTGCTCGCCACCGCCGACGCCATGAGCAAGCAATGGGGCATGAATGGCGCCGACGCCGTGTTCTGGAGCCGCATGGCCGCAAATGCCTTTTGGTTTGGCACAATCATAACGGCGCTGGTTTCAAAGTCGCGTAGGGTCGTCATCGCGGCGCTTGGCGCCAATTTGATCTCATCGTCTACTGGCTGCTGCGCTAGTAACCCCCAATCACCGGCAGAATTTCGCCGGTGATGTAGCTTGAGGTTTGCGGGCTGGCGAGAAACACGAACGCGGGCGCGATTTCCTCCGGCTGCGCCGGGCGCTTCATCTTCGAGTGCTTACCGAAATCCTTGACGTCTTCCGCCGGCTTGTCGGCGGGATTGAGCGGGGTCCAGACCGGGCCGGGCGCGACGGCGTTGACGCGTATGCCCCGCGGAATGAGATGACCGGCGAGCGATTTGGTGAAGGCGTGAATGCCGCCCTTGGTCATGGAATAATCGATCAGCTCCTTGCTGCCTTCGAGGCCGGTCACGGAGCCGCAATTCACGATGGCGGCGCCTTCCGTCATGTGCTGCACCGCGGCTTGGGCCATGTGGAAATAGCCGTAGAGATTGGTT
Source organism: Hyphomonadaceae bacterium (assembly GCA_014378995.1). Taxonomy (GTDB): domain Bacteria; phylum Pseudomonadota; class Alphaproteobacteria; order Caulobacterales; family Aquidulcibacteraceae; genus Vitreimonas. The sequence continues at coordinate 74,282 of JACMMP010000010.1, read as the reverse complement.
TTCAGCGTCTGGTCGAATTGCTCTTCGCTCAAATCTTCGAACTCGGTGGTGTGAATCTGAAAGGCGGCGTTGTTGACGAGGATGTCGAGCTGGCCGAACGCCTCGACCACGCGCTCGACCGCTTCAAAGCAGAAATCGCGGTCGCCCACGTCGCCCGGAATGAGGATGCAGCGCCGGCCTTCGGCTTCGACGGCGCGTTTGGTGGCTTTGGCGTCCTCGTGCTCGTCCAGATAGAGGATGGCGACGTCGGCGCCCTCGCGGGCGTAGAGCACTGCGACGGAGCGGCCGATGCCGCTGTCGCCGCCCGTGATGATGGCGGCCATGCCGTCGAGCTTGCCTGAGCCTTTGTAGAACGGCGCGTCGTACATCGGCTGCAGCTCAAGATCAGCTTCCTTGCCGGGCTTTTTCAGGTGCTGCGCCGGCATCGGCGGCTCGGGATAGCGCCGCGCCCCAGCTTGCATCGGCTTGTCCTCTTTCAGCTTGGCTTTAGCCGCGCCGTTGGACTTTGCGCTCTTTGCGGTTTTCTTGGCTTTGGTTTTGGCGTCCACTTGGCTTTGGATTGCGCGTTGTTTCGCGGCTGTCTTCTGCGCTTTGGCCGTAGTCTTCTGCATGAGGCTCTCCCGTCTGCGACATGAACGGAGAGCAGCGCCGCGCGTTCCGGAACATCGTGGCGCAGAGCGCCGTTTCACCCGGATTGCAGGAGAGTTCCCTCATGGCCGCCGAACCGCGTCAGCCCGAAAACGCGCCGAATGCAAAAACCGGCGTTCAGCCCGGTGAAACCCCGAGCGCACCAAAATCCGGCGGACCCAAGCGCCCCGTCGAAGAAGAAGACGTCTTCGGCGGCGCCGAGCGCACAAAGAAGAACGAGGACGTGGAGTCCGGCAACGCTAAGCCTTGAGCGATGAGCTTCGTGCTTCGCTTCACATCGTCAGCACAATCTTCCCCGCATGCGCACCGCTTTTGAGGCGGGCGTGGGCGGCTTCGGCTTCGTTGAGCGTGAAGGTTGAATCGATCACCGGCTTTACCTTGCCGGCTGCGATCCACGGCCAGACCTGCGCTTCGACCGCACGGGCGATACGCGCTTTTTCCTCAACGGCGCGTGAGCGCAGCGTCGAACCGGTGAGCGTCAGGCGCTTCAGCATCAGCCGCATCAAATTCACCTCGGCCTGCGGGCCTTGCAGGAAGGCGATCATCACGCAGCGCCCGCCGTCATTCAGCAGATCCAGGTTTTTCTGCACGTACGGCCCGCCGACCATGTCGAGCACCACGTCGGCGCCGCCAAGATCGCGGACGGCGACTTCAAAATCGTTGGTGCGGTAATTGATGGCGCGATCGGCGCCGAGTTTTTCGCAAAGCGCGCACTTTGCATCGTCGCCGGCGGTGACGATGACGCGCGCGCCGTGCGCTTTGGCCATCTGGATCGCAGTCGTGCCGATGCCGGAGGCGCCGCCATGGATGAGCAGCGTCTCGCCCGGCTGCAGCGCCGCACTCTCGAACACGTTGGCCCAGACGGTCATCACCGTTTCCGGCAGCGCCGCGGCTTCGATCAGCGAGAGATCTTTGGGGATCGGCAACACCGCGCCTTCGTGCGCCAGCGCGAACTCGGCATAGCCGCCGCCCGCTAGCAGCGCCGTGACCTGTTCGCCGACATGCCAGCGGGTGACGCCTGCGCCCAGTTCGACGATCTCGCCGGCGGCTTCGAGGCCAAGCGTTGTTGGCGCGCCGGGCGGGGGTGGGTAGAGGCCCGCGCGCTGCATGAGGTCGGGGCGGTTAATGCCCGCCGCCGCCACGCGGATCAGCACCTCATGCGGCCCCGGCTTTGGAACATCGTCGGTTACGATTGTCAGCGGCCGGTCGGGCGCATGCGCCACCTTTCGCATGGTCTGCGGTTTCAGCACGCGCGCCTCCCTTAAACTTCAGGCCGATCCGGGTTATGCTCTTTCCAGAGGTTGGCCCAAATGCTCGATGACGATCCCTTCGCTCCCCCGGCTAAGAAGCCGATGGCGCTGGAAGCGCAACTAGAAAACGCCTCGATCGGCGATTTGGAGCTCCGCATCGAGCGTTTGCAGGCCGAGATTAGGGCCTGCGAGAAAGCGATCCAGGCCAAACGCGCCCAGCGCGCGGCGGCAGATTCCGTCTTCGGCGCGCCGCCGTCTTAAACATTGGGGCCATGCGGCCCGCTCTTTGCGACTTCACGGGCCTATGACCGATACGATGCAAGCTTCCCCAATCAGGAGCGGTTTTGACCCGCAGCGGGCGCTGGATTTCGCCCGTTCCGAGCTGTTCGACCGCACCTTCAAAGAAGGCATGGCCATGGTCGAGGAAACCGCCGGCTATCTCGATGGCCCTGGCCGGGCGGCGTCCAAGCGCCTCTCGCGGGCGGCGGCGCTGGCCTATGCGGGGGAAAGCATGCGCCTCACCACCCGGCTGATGCAGGTGGCGTCCTGGTTGCTGGTGCAGCGCGCAGTGCGCGACGGCGAGATCCAGATGGCGGAGGCGGCCAGCGAAAAGTACCGCCTGATCGCGCGCGATGCAGCGCCGGTTGCGAATTTCGCGGGGTCTGACGAATTGCCGGAAGCGCTCAAAGCGCTGATCATCCGCGGCGGCGCCATCTATGAGCGCGTCCGCCGGCTGGATGAGAGCATGTACGAAAGCGGCGCGACGGACGCCGGCAACGCCGTGTCGGATCAGCAAGCGAAACTGCAAGCGGCGTTTAATCGCTAGTTTCCAAGTCGAGTAGCCGTGCGGTAGCGTGGGAGCGGGAGGCCTCCATGCGATTGATGTTTGCTCTGCTTGCGGCGGCGGCGCTCGCGGCCTGCGAACGCCCCGCGACCGAACCCGCCGCGCCGGCGACACGTCAGGCGGAATTCTCGCAACCGGTATTGCGTGCGGCGGCTCCGGCGCCCGCGTCGCCGCGGGTTTGCGTTGAAGATGGGCGCGCCGCCCTCGTCGAGCGTCTTCGCGTCGATGGCTTGTGGGTCAACGACGCCGTGGCCGGGCCGATGAGTCCGCGCATGGCCGGCGCCCGGATCGCCGCTCACGATGAGGCGAGCCTGCTCGCCGGCCTGCTGCGGTACGGGCCGGGCATGGCTGTGCTCGTGACGTATGCGGGCGAGGACGAGTCCTGCGCGTGGCTGCTGTCGCGCGATGGCTTGGTCGCCTACGGGCGCAATGGCGTCAGCGTCGGGCAAGTCGCTCTGGATGTCGCCGCCGTGATGAGCGCGCTCGATGTTGAGGGCGCCCGCGCGGCGCGCACGCCGGTGCTGCGCTCGGAGACGCAAACTGTGCCGCCGCAGCCGCTTGGCGCGCTGCGTGAGGGAGAACTCGCGACAGCGCTCGCGCACGTCGCGGAGTCCGTGACGCCCGGCCCGATCGCGGCTGAGCTCGGCCGATACGAGTCTTTGATTGTCGTCCCGCATCAAGCGCTGGCGGGTTTTCCGATGATGCTGCTCACGCAAGGGCGCGCGGAGGGGCGGCCCAATTATCTCGTGGATCGCATGTCGATCCAGGTCGCGCCGGCATTATCGGAGATTGGGATCGGTCCAGGTTTGCACCGCGATCTCAGCGTCGAACTGGCGGCGATGACGGCGGAGCAGCGGCGGGCAGTGTTGTCGGAAGCCTTGATCGTTGGCGATCCGCGCTTCAACGACGCCGAATACCTGATGCCGCAACTGGAAGGCGCGGCGCTGGAAGCGCGCAATATCGCCGCCACGTTTGGCGCGAGCCCGCTGCTTGGCGCCGATGCAACCAATGCCGCCGTGCGCGGCCGATTGCGTGAGCGGCCGCGCTACGTGCACTTTGCCACACATGGCCTCGCCGATTTTCATAACGCGACTGGCAATCGCAGCTTCGTGGCGTTGGCCGATGGCGGCAGGCTGACGCTGGCGGATGTCCGCGCAGAGCGCATGGCGAACGGCGCCATCGTGGTATTGAGCGCGTGTCAGACTGGGCTTGGCGCAAGCCGCCCCGGCGGCTTTGTCGGCTTGCCGCGCGCGTTTCAGAACGCAGGCGCTCAGACTGTGGTGATGAGCCTATGGAATGTCGACGACGCGGCCACCAACCACATGATGCAAGGCTTCGCGCGCAAATTGGCGGAGACTGGCCGGCCTGCCTCATCGTTCGCCGCCGCCGTGCGCGAAACGCGCGCGCGATACCCCGATCCGCGTTTGTGGGCGTCGTTTGAAGTGTTCAGCGTGGCGCAGCCCTGACGTTTAGAAGCGCGTCATCAGCGACAGCGTGACTTGCTCAGCGTCGTAGCTGAACGCGAAGTCGCTCGAGTCGTTGTCGCGAAAGCGATACTGCAGGCGCACGTCGCAATCGCACGGCAGCAGGCGTTGGACGGTGACGCTGGCCTGCGGCGACAGATAGGTGTCGGTTCGGTCGAAGCCTTCGAAATCGCGCTCGCGCAGGAGCGCGCCGACGGACGCACGGACGTGATCGGTGAGCTGGTAGTAGTAGTTCACGTCGATTCCGAACTCGTCATACATCCCGGGCGCAAAACTGAAGACGTCGCCTTCCACCGAACTGAAGCGTGCGAAAGGCTGGACGGTGAGCGTGTCACGCTCGAACGCGAGGTGCGGCTTGGTGAAGCCTGCGTGCACCTCCGCGTAGGGGCCGCTGTCGCTGGCTTTGGTAAACATCATCGGGTCCGGATCGTACTCGCGATACCCGCCGCGCAGGCGAAGCCAGTATGAAAGGCCGGTGGCGCGGCCCTCAAGCGTGTAGCCCAGATTGATCTCGCTGAAATAAAGGTCGTCGCCGAGCGTGGCGATACCAGCGCCAATCGAAGGGATCGCCGCTATGTGCGGCGCTAAGTAGAAGATCGGGCCGGTTTGTACGCCGAGATAGCCGTAATTGAGTTCCTCGATCTCGTCGTTGTCCTCAATCGTGGCGTTCAGAATTGAACGCCAGCGCCGGCCGCTGAATTCACGTTCATCGGCGATCATTAGCTTGGCGAAATACGTGGTTGAGTCCGGCACGCCGAAGAAAAAATCTTCGTTGAGGTTGGCCGCGTTGGTGTCGTAACGCGCGCCGGCTTCGAGGCGGGTCACCGTGTAGGCTGGCTCGATGATGCGGCGCAGGCGCTCGTAACCGTCACGCGCGGCTTCGTTGGTAGGATCGTTGATCAGGATGCGTTCGTAAGCGACGAGCGCCAGGCGCGGTTTACCCGCGGCTTCGGCGGCGGCGGCGTAACGTAAATTGAGATCGACATCCTGCGGGTTGTCGAGAATGCGTTGGCCCAGCATGTCGAGGTCGTTCGCTTGCTGCGGGTGGGCTGCGCCAACTGAAAGCGCGGTCACGCTTGCGGCGATCAGGAGCGCTTGGCAAAGCGCGCCGAGTTTTCCCCGTTTGGCCATGTAAAGTCCCCACCCGTCGTTTTCACGGCGACCCAACCAGTAAAAGGGCTTCAGCCTGGGAGTTCAAGCTATTACGCCGCGAATGTCTGGCTTGCGTGTTCTGAGTTGCCATGCGCGCTGTTGCGGGCCTAGGCTTTGCTCGATTTTGCGGAAGGGTCGGCGGATGCGGCGTTCAATGATGCTTTTTAGCGCACTTTGCGCTGGCGCGACGCTGCTCGGCTCGCCCGCTGCGGCTCAGAGCGCGGACGGGAACATTGGCGCGGCGGTCGCCGTGCGCAACCAAGTCACCGGAGTGCGCGCCGGCCAAGAGCGGGCGCTCGCCGTGGGCAATCGCGTTTTTCAAAATGAGAGCATCAGCACCGGCGCCAATAGCGTCGCGCAACTCATGTTCACCGATCAGACAACGTTGAGCGTCGGCCCGCGTTCGCAGGTTACGCTCGATCGCTACGTGTACGATCCCAGCAGAGGCACAGGCGATGTTGCGGTGTCGTTCGCGACCGGCGCCATGCGGTTCGTCTCCGGCACGCAGCGGCCGCAGAATTATCAGGTGCGCACCCCGGTCGCGACCATCGGCGTGCGCGGCACCATTATCGATCTGCTGGTGGTCAATGGCCGCATGTTCGGCATTCTCGATGAAGGCGCGCTGACGTTCACACTGGCGAACGGTCAGACCATCCAGCTGAATGAACCTGGCACGGCGGTCGAGTTCTTCTCGAACGGCACGGCCTCGCGTCCGTTCACGTGGCGCGGCAGCTACGAAAGCTCGCTGGGGGCTGCGACGTATCCGTTGTTCGGCAATCCGTTTCACGAATTCCCGGGCTTCGAAGGCGCCGACGATTCCGACGACCAAACCAACCAAACCGACGATCTCAATTCTTCTTACGGGTTTGGCGGATAAGGGCGCGCTCGCCGCCTTCCGACACTGGTTTTTCCTAGGGAGACGGGAAAGCGTGAGAGATCAGTCGATCCATAGCGACCCGGCGCGCGTGTGCGCCGGATGATACTCCGTCGTGTCATCGCGCATTTCCGCAAGCAGGAATGGACCGCCATTGCGATCGACTTCGTGATCGTCGTGCTTGGTGTTTTTGTCGGTTTGCAGGTCAGCAATTGGAATGACGCCCGCGCTGATCGCGGCGTCGTCGCCGGCCATCTCTCTGAGATTTCTGAGGATCTTCGCTCTCACCTCGAATTGCACGATGCGCTCTACGGCTCGGCGCTCGCGCGCATTGCAGCAGTTGACTACATTTACGATCAAGCGTTTCAACGGCGATTGCCGCAACAGCTTGTTCTCTCGACCGAGAGTTGGGTGGCGCCGCCCACGCCGCCGATCCCCGAAGACCATCTCGACAACCTGATGGGTTACGTTGATCTCGTCCGCATCACGGTCAGTTCACGCAAAGCGTATGAGTCGCTGATAAACTCCGGCCATATGGGCATGATTGAGAACCGCGAATTGGCGCGCGACATTCAGCTCTATTACGGCAGCTACGACGATCTACTCGACACCAACGACGTGTTCCGGGGTTTTCGCAACACCGGCGTCGTCGCCGGGTTTGAGTATGGGGTGTCCGTTTTCGACGAGCGGCCGGCGGCGGAGATCATCGCGCTCGCCCGCCGGGATGAAAGGTTCGCCGCCTATCTGCGCACCCAGCGCGAATGGGCCATCATCCACGCCAACCTGCTCGCGGATTTGAGAGACGACACGGTGGCGCTCCTGGAGCGAGTCGAGGCGGAGCGCGCCAGGATTTCTTGACCGCCGCGCTTGGACACTCGACCGGCGGTCCAAGTGCGTGGATGGGCCGGCGCTCTAATTGATCTTCTCGACTGCCGAACTGCCGACTGCTGACGAAAGAAGCCTCAGTCTTCTTTCTTCTTCATGAAGCCGCCGAACTTGTCGTTGAAGCGGGAGACGCGACCGCCGCGATCGAGCAGTTGTTGGTTGCCGCCGGTCCAGGCCGGGTGCGACTTCGGGTCGATTTCGAGCGCCAGCGTGCCGCCTTCTTCACCGTAGGTCGAACGGGTCTTGAAGGTGCTGCCGTCGGTCATCTGAACCGTGATGAAGTGGTAGTCGGGGTGGCCGTCGGCTTTCATGACCGGAATTCCTAGCGAAAATTGAAGCGCGCTGATAGCCGAAAGCTCTCAGGACCGCAAGGCGGCGCGACGCTCTGTCCGGTAGGATGGTCCTCATGGCCGCCGCAGCGCTCACTCGGGCTTGTTCGACCGATAGAGGCGGCCCCGGCGCGGCTCCCCAGGCCAACGCCGGCGAGGACGTTGGCGGTCCAACCTAGACGACGCTCCCGCCCGCCGCCGGCTGAGGCGTCGGCTTCACCGCAGGCGGCGCAGGCGCAAGGCGCAGCAGGAACGGATTGAGCGCGATTGAGATCATCGCCGCGGCGAGAATGAGATTGTAGGTCTCGCCCGACATCACTTCGAGCTGGAGTCCAAGGCCCGCCAGCACGAAGGAAAATTCGCCGATTTGAGCCAGACCTAGCGCCAGAATAATGCTGGCGTAAGGCGGCTGCTTCATCAAACGCATCAGCACGTAGGCGAGGCCTGCCTTGCCGGCGATGACGATGGCGACAATGGCGGCGACTGCCCACGGCTGACGCACCAACACGCCCGGATCGAACAGCATGCCGACGGCGACGAAGAAGAGCACGGCGAAGGTGTCGCGCAGCGGCAGCGAATCCTCGGCCACCTTGTGGCTGAACTTGGTGCCATTGAGCGCCAGCCCGCCAAGGAAGGCGCCCAGCGCAAAGCTTGCGTCGAACCAGAAATAGGCGGCCCAGGCGACGCCGAGCGCCAGCGCCAGCGTACCGAGCGACAAAAGCTCGCGCGATTTAGTATGGGCAATCTGAATGATGAGCCAAGGAAAGAGGCGCGCGCCGACCACAAGCATCAGCGCAACGAAGCCGGCGATCTTGGCGAAGGTGATGCCGAGCGCGCCCACGATGCGCCATGGAGAGAGGCTCGCGCCTTCTGCCGACATGGCCCAGACCAGCGCCGGCAGGACGACAATGGCGAGGACGATTAGCAAATCCTCGACCAGCAGCCACGACACACCGATGCGGCCGGTCTCGGTCTTCAGCAGCTTGCGATCCTCCAGCGCGCGCAGGAAAACGATGGTGCTGGCGATGGAGAGCGAAACGCCGAGGATGAGGCTTTCAAGCCAAGGCAGGCCGAGCGCCAGCCCGCCGCCAAAGCCGAGCGCGGCTGACGTGATGGTGTGAACGACCGAGCCCGGCGCCGCGACCCAGCGCACCGACCAGATGTCCTCGATCGAAATTTTGAGGCCGACGCCGAACATCAATAGGATGACGCCGATCTCGGAAAGCTGCAGCGCCAGTCCGACGTCGCCGCTGTAGCCGGGCGTGTAGGGGCCGGCGAAGAGGCCGGCCAGCAGGTAGCCCACGATGGGCGAAAAGCGGAACCGCTGGGCAATGAAGCCGAAGACGAACGCAAGTACGATCGCGGCCACCAGGGTCGTGATCAGCGCGTACTTGTCTTCCACCTCGTGGCTCCCTCCGATGCACTCATAACGCACATCACGGCGACGTCATGCAAGGCGAGGGCGCCTTTCGGAACAACAAAAGTCGCAATTCGTTCAACAGCCTGAAGAGGGATCGCGCGTCTTCGTCGCGGGCTGAGGATCATGACTTACCAAACGATTTTGCCGCTTCAACGTGTGCAAGCGCAAGCGCGGCCGCTGCGGACACACTTCTTGCGCTCGGAGCGGCTGGTTTTCCTCGTTGGCGCCGCCGCGCTCGGTGGACTGGCCGGCTTCACCATGGCGGTTGCACTGGGCCGCCAGGATATGTGGACGCAGCTTCTGGCGGCCGCCCCGGTTCTGGCGACGGCATTACTGCTGGGGTGCGCGACGTTCGTCGAGGCGCAAAGGCGTGGGGCGCATGGCTGCGGTGCTATGGCCGCGTTCCACGGCGTGTCACTGATCGCGTGGCCGCTTTTCATCCCGCTTAGCGCGTCACTGTTCTGGATCGCCCCGGCGGCGGCGATTGGAAGTGTTCTGCTGCTCGCTTCGTGCTGGAACGGCTCGCCGGGCGCGATCTACCGCTCCGCGGCGCAAGCAACTCTGGTCGCCGCTCTGGCGGGCTATCAGGGCGTGCTGATCGTTCTAGGCTAAGCCTACCTGCTTCAACGCTTCCGACTGGCGTTGTGCGAGGGCTTCCGTCATGAAGCCCTCGACGCTTTCAGCGAACATCGCGCTGAAGTTCAACTCGGCTTTGAGATGGAGGAAAGCCGCGCCTAGGCCGATGGCGGCGCGGTCCATGAATACGAATTCGCGCGGGATGAGGACCGGGCCGAGCGTCTTCAGGCGTTTCCTCACCTCGAACGCCTCGCGGCGGCCGTACTCGCCCGGCGGCACATCGACGGCGATGGTGCGGACGCGGTCGTCCAGCATCGGCCCGTAGATAAAGCGCGCCCACATGGTAAGCGCGTCGATTAACTCGGCGTTGAGATTCTTGAAGCCCCAGATTTCGTACGAGTGCGCGACTTGGTCCATGTCGTTCACCTTCAGTCCGCGCCAAAGGCCCACCACGCCTTCGAGGAAGCGCGGCGGGAAAATGCGGACGCAGCCGAAGTCCAGCAGCTGCAAGCGCTCGGCATTATCCGTAAGTGCATAATTGCCGAGGTGAGGGTCGCCGTGGATAACGCCATAATGCGTCATCGGCCCCCACCAGGCCTTGAACATCAGTTCGGCAATGCGGTTGCGCAGCTCCTGGGGCTCGTCGAGCCAATGCATCAGGCCTTTGCCCTCAAGCCAGCTCATGGTGAGCAAGCGCTTGGTCGAAAGCTCCTCCAGCGGCTCAGGGATTTGGATGCGCGGCTCTTGCGCCAGCATGAGCGCAAATAGGCGCATCTGCTTCAGCTCGCGCTCGTAATCCAATTCTTCGCGCAGCCGTTCGCCGACTTCGAGGACCGCTTCGGAAGAATCGATTGAACCGTCCATGTTTTTAAACAAACTGAGCAACGTCTTGAGTTGCCCGAGGTCGGCTTCGACGGCGCTGGCCATATCAGGATATTGCAGCTTGCAGGCGAGGGCGCGGCCGTCGTGTGCGATGGCGCGGTGCACTTGGCCGAGCGAGGCGGCGGCGGCCGCCTCACGCTCGAAGCTCTCGAACTTGGTTTCCCAATCGTGACCAAGTTCGGCGCGCATGCGGCGCTGCACGAACGGCCAGCCCATCGCCGGCGCGTGCGCCTGCAATTTGCGAAACTCTTCGGCGTACGCTGGCGGCAACAGGTCGGGGATGGTCGAAAGCAGCTGCGCCACTTTCATCAACGGGCCTTTGGAGCGCCCAAGCGCCTGGCGCACCGCGCGCGCCAGCGCCGGTTGATCCGCGCCCATCATGCGCGCGCCAACAGCGCCAGAAATATTGGCGCCCACGCTCGCCACGCGCCCGATGCGGGCTGTGATGCGGTTGCGCTCAGGATCGCGCGGTTCGGTCATGCGGGGAGGGATGTGGTGAACACGGTGTTTATCTAGTGCGTACATTTGCTTACGGAAATCGCGTTTCGGTGTGCCATTTTAACGCGACCTGAACTTCCCATGCTTATGGTCCCGCCAACGAACAGCGTTTCCGTCAGAGAAACGCGTCGAAAACATGGTGGGTTTTACATGGGCAAGACGATCCTGATCGTCGATGACGATCCGGCGCAGCGCCGCCTGTTGCAGGCGGCCGTAGAGCGCAACGGTTTCCTGACACGCGCGGCTGAAAACGGCGCCCAAGCAGTCGAGGCCGTCGATAAGCACGCCGATATCGACATCGTGCTCTTGGATCTCGTCATGCCGGGCCTGAGCGGCCAAGAAGCGCTGAAAGAAATTCGCATGCGCCGCGGCGATCTGCCGTGCATCGTGCTCACCGCGTCGGGCGGCATCGATACGGTGGTGCAAGCCATGCAAGCGGGCGCGACGGATTTCTTCGTGAAGCCGGCCTCGCCCGAGCGGATCATGGTGTCGATCCGCAACGCGCTTGAAATGTCCAATTTAAAAACCGAAGTCGTGCGCATGAAGAAGCGCGTGACCGGGCAGATGGGCTTTGACGACATGGTCGCCAATGCGCCGGTGATGGCGCCGGTGGTGCGCATGGGCAAGCGCGCGGCGGGCTCGAACATTCCGGTGTTGATCACCGGCGAAAGCGGCGTCGGCAAGGAATTGCTGGCGCGTGCGATTCAGGGCGCTTCCGAGCGCGCAGGCCGTCCGTTCGTGACGGTTAATTGCGGCGCGATCCCGGAAAATCTGGTCGAAAGCATTCTGTTTGGGCACGCCAAGGGCAGCTTCACGGGCGCGACCGACAATCACGCCGGAAAGTTTGTCGAAGCTCACGGCGGCACGCTCTTTCTCGATGAAGTCGGCGAACTGCCGCTCGACATGCAGGTGAAGCTGCTGCGCGTGCTGCAAGAAGGCGAAGTCGATCCAGTTGGCGGCAAGCGCCCGGTGAAGGTCGATGTCCGGATCATCAGCGCCACGAACAAGGATTTGGCCAAGCTCGTCGCCGATAGCCGCTTCCGCGAAGACCTTTACTATCGCCTCAACGTCTTCCCCATCGAAGCGCCGCCGCTGCGCGAGCGCAAGGAAGATTTGCCCACCCTGGTTCAGCGTTTCGTCGCGCGTTTCAACGCTGAAGAAGGCCGTAACGTGCGCGGCGCTTCGCAAAGTGCGATGCGGATGCTGATGGATCACGATTGGCCCGGCAACGTGCGCCAGCTTGAAAACAGTATCTTTCGCGCCGTGATCCTGTGCGAGGGCGATCTCTTGCAGCCGGAAGACTTCCCGCAAATTTCAGGCGGCAAGCCAATCGTCGCCGCCAATGATGCGTTGCCTGCGGAAGTCTACTCGGTTCCGGCCAACGATCATCACGTAACGGCGGCGCATGCGGTGTTCACGCAAGCCGTTGCCGAGGCCGCGGCGACGCCGATGGCGCCAGTTGCGGTGTTCGATGGCGAAGGTCACCTGCGCCAACTCGAACAGATCGAACGCGATCTCATCGAACTCGCGATCGATCACTACGCCGGACACATGTCGGAAGTTGCCCGCCGCTTGGGCATCGGCCGCTCCACGCTCTATCGCAAGCTGCGCGAATATGGGCTGGAAGAGAAAGCGGTCGCTGAAGGGTGAGGCGATACGCAATGACGCTGGCGCCGGGCCGTTTGGCCGGCGTCAACTTCATCGCGCCCGCTCACATCTTCTCGCCAGGCAGTTTGCTTGCCTGCTTTACCCACGCGGCGATCTGCGCCTCGTCGATCTCGTCGTCCTCATGGATGTCGAGATAGCGCACGTCCTTCTGCTTGGATGTGCCGGGCGGCACGGGCCGTAGCGCGGCGCCGCGGAAGAACGCCACTTTCACGTAGCGCGTGAAGACGTGGAAGCTCATGAACCAGACATTGTCTGACATGCCATACATCGGCGAATTCCATTTCACCGCTTTGCGCACGCGCGGCACGGTGCGCGTGATGATCGCGTCGATGCGGGCGCCGATATCGCTTTTCCAGTCCGGCATCGCCGCGATGTATGCCTGCACCGGCGCGTCGCCGTAAGCCTTGGCGATCTGGGGATTGCCACCGGAGAGCAGCTTCGGTTTCGCGCCCTTCGTTGCCGGCGCTTTGCTCGGCTTCGCGGCTGTCTTCTTGGCGACCTTCGCCTTCTTCGCCATTTGCTTACTCCGTCGCGCCAGTGCGACGCCCCTTAGCTATGTAGGGTAGCACGAACAGATATAGCCCGGTCAGCAACAGCAAGAAGAGCGGAAGCAGTGGCACGTACGATACCCAGACGATCGGCTCCTTCTGCGCCAGTGCAATGAAGGTGATGATGACCGTCAGCGTGAAGGCGATCGACGTCCAGCGGTGGAACTGGCGAATCCAAATGTTCATGTGACCTCCTCAGGAAACGCGCGCCAGGACACCGTCTAGCTTGTCGAAGAATTGCTTCCAGCCGGCATGCGCGCCGCCGAAGGCTTGCTTCTGATCCGGACGGAAGCCCGATTGCTCCATGCGCAGATGCGTGCCGGCGCTCGTTGGCGTCAGCGTGAATGTCACCACGCTTTGCAGCGCGTACGCCGCATCCTCGTGCTCGTAATTCCAGGTATAGGAGAGCGTCTTGTTGGGCTCGACCTCGAGCACTTCGCAATCCAACACGCCGCCCCAATCGCCGCTCAGCTTGAAGCGATGGCCGACGTTCGGCGCAAAATCGTTCTTCATCAGCCAGTCCGCGATCAAATGCGGCTGCGTCAGCGCGCGCCAGAGTTTTTCCGGCGGATACGCGATCTCGCGTTCGACAACGACGGAGCGGGTTTCGGTCATTGATCCATCCTTTTCAGCAAATCTTCGAGCGCGTCGAAGCGGCTTTCCCAGAAGCCAGTCATTTTGCTTGTCCAATCGATCAGCGGCGCCAGTGCGCTGAGCTGGGCGCTATAATGCGTGTGCCGCCCTTCGTGACGGTCGCGCACAAGGCCCGCTTGCTTCAGCACGCCGAGGTGCTTGGAGACCACGGGCTGGGAAACACCGGCGCGCTCAGTGAGTGCGCCAACCGTCTTTTCGCCCTCGCGGCAAAGCCGCTCGAAGATGGCGCGCCGCGTTGGATCGGCGAGCGTTCGGAAAAGTTCATCGTGCGCGGCGGACATGGCTTAATCCATAGCCTTAGGGCTATGAGTTAACGTATAGCTACACGGCTATGAGTTAGTCAAGCACTAGTCGCGTTCTGCACGGGGCGGGCGGTTCTTCCAGCCAAGCGGCTTCTTGGTGGTGAAGCCTTTGCGCTTTTTGCCGCGCGCTTTGGCGGCGATCTCTTTTAGCTTCACGGTTTGCAGATTGGACAACGCGTCCTCTTTGCGGCCTTTGCCAAGATCGTTGAAGGCGGAGCCGTATTTTTCGAGGCGTTTATCGACCTCGGTGAGAAACTCGTTTTCCCACAGCGAGTAATCGACCGTGCCTTCGCCCGGTTTCACTTCGCCAGTTTCGGGATCGATCGTCTCGGGCGCGGCGCTTTTCGCGGCGAGCTTGCGCACGATGCGCAGCGCCTTACGCGTCTGCTTGGGATCGACGTCGCGGGGCATTGCTGCCTACGTTAGCGGCAACAACAACTTCCGTCATCCCGGGGCTCGCACAGCGAGAACCCTGGACCCAGGGCAAGCGACGTGCCGGTGGCCCCTGGGTCCCGGATCGCGGTTCGCGCGTCCGGGATGACGGATGCTTTATAAATCCGCTTTAGATCTCGCCCAGCGCGTGCAGATAGAGCTCGCGGATCTGGTCCTGCTCTTCGCGCTCTTGGCGGTCCTGTTTGCGCAGACGCACGACTTGGCGGAGCACCTTGCTGTCGAAGCCCAACGCCTTGGCTTCGGCGTAGCTTTCCTTGATGTCGTCGGAGATCGACTTTTTCTCTTCCTCGAGCCGCTCGATGCGGGCCACGAGTTGACGCAGTTTTTCCTGCGCGGTTTGCGTCAGCGATTGCGTCGCGACGATCGTGTCCGTCCCACCAAAATCCGGCATCGCCATATCTTCCTCAATCGTTTCGAGAATCGAATCGTTGAGAAAGGTTAGCTCGCGGCTGGCGCTGACGTCAGCTCGTTGACACGCCGAATCGCGGCGATGACGAGATCTGTCCTCAGCCGGTGCGGCATATGCCCGGCGTCCGGCGCGATCACCAGTTCGGCGGCAGGGAGATCGGCGGCAAGCGCGCGGGCGTGGCGCTTTGGGCTGACGATGCGGTCCTTCTCCGCCGTGATGATGATTGCGGGTGTGAGTAAGTCGCCGTAACGCGGCTGTTGCGCGGCGAACTCGGCATTGCTCGCGACAACATCGCAAGCGCTCGCCCGAAATGCGCGCGGCCGGAAGATGAGCGGCACGGCGGCGGCGTCGAGGTAACTCACAGGCACGGGCTGCGGCCAGAAATTGTTGGCGACGGCGGCGGCGCTGCGCATCGGGCCAAGCCAGGGGATGAGCAGGTTGAAGAGATCGCCAATAATCGGCGCAGCGGAGAGGCGCGCCCACCAAGCGGGCTTACCGGGATAGGGATGGCTCGCCGGCGCGACGAGCACGAGACCGGTGACGAGATGTGGATGATCGAGCGCGAGGCGGAGTGCAATGCCGGCGCCCAGCGAATGCGCGACGACGAGCGCTGCGCCGCCGGTTTGCTCGAGCACGCGCGCCGCGACGCGCGCTTGCGAGGCCATCGTGTGCGCGTTGCGGCGCGGGCGCATGGAATGGCCCATGCCGGGGCGGTCGTAAGCGATGACGCGGTGAAGCGGCGAAAACTCCTCCGCCAACGGCCCCCACAGCTCGATCAGGTTTGCACTCGCGCCATGAATGAGAAGCAGATGCGGGCCGTGTTCAGGCCCCGCTTCGCGCAGGTGGATGCGCGCGCCTTCGGCTTCGATAAAGCGTCCAAGCGGGGGAAATCGTGCTTCGACTTTGCGCGTGTAGCTGCGTGCGTTCGCCGCCAGCGCCCAAATTGCAAGCGCCGCCGCCAGCGCGGCGGCGACGAGCCAGACGATCATGCGTCGCGGCCGTCGACGCGCGGCTCTAACCGGCGCACGCCTTCGCGCGCGACCTCGTAATGGGGATGCACGACAAGCGCGGCGCGGAACGCCTCGAGCGCTACGCGGTGCTGGCCGAGCTCTTCGTAGATGAGCCCAAGTCCAGCCATGGCCCCGAAATGGCGCGGCTCGCGCTTAAGCGTTTCCTGGATCGCGTCGATGGCGCCGGCATAATCCTCGGCGCCGTAAGCGATGTTGGCCCGCAGGCGCCACGGTTCGGCGTAATCGGGCGCGAGCGCGCTGGCTTGGTCGAGAAATCCCTCGGCCAATTCCTCATCGCCTTCGGCCGCGGCCGCAGTGGCGCGCTCCAGCAGAATGTTGACTGTTGGCGAGCCGGAATCCGACCACTTGGCCATGATCGCCTGCTGCAGCGGCGCCGCGGCGTCAGCGTCGTCGGCTTCGCTCAATTGCTCGAACAGAGCGTCCAGTTGGGGATCGGCGCGCGCGGCGCGGTCGTTCGCGCCGCAAGCGGCGAGCGTCAGAGCAGCGGCAATGGAAAGGATGAATCGGCGCATCGCGATTTGAACCGCGTTCAGCTTAACTGATTTTCATAACACCCGCGAGTGGGCGATGGCGCCTGTGGGCTCGAATTACGGCCTATTTCAGCCCTGCTTGGCCTTATAACGCGGGTCCACCTTGTTGATCACGTAGACCCGACCCTTACGGCGCACGACCCTGCAATCCCGATGGCGGGCCTTCAGCGACTTGAGAGACGACTTAACTTTCATGACCGAAATGTCCGGGCGGAAATGGAAGCGGGGTCAATAAGGGGGGCGCCCGCACAAGTCAATGCGTGCGCGGCGCAGACATTGCTGGGGCGCCCGACGCACCCTAGAGGCGTTCTGGGGCGATGATGAAGAGGTGGTGGATGGCGCGTGTGGTGATCTTGGCGGCGGCGGTTGCGCTCGCGATCGCCTGCGGTCCGACCTCCGTGGTCGCCCAGCAGACCCCGTCCCCGCCGAGTTTTCAGACTTCGGGAGACGCGGGGTTTGACGCCTGGCGCGATGATTTCGCGCGCCGGGCCGCGGCGCGTGGGCGCGATCCCGCCGTTTTGGGGCGGCTGCTGCGCGGGATCAGCCCAGATGGCCGGGTGATCGAGCTCGATCAGCGTCAGCCTGAATTCGTGAGCCCGGTATGGGATTACGTGGACAACCGGGTCACCGAGCGGCGCATCAATGACGGGCGCGCGCTGAAGGACGCGATCGGCGACACCCTGACGGCTGTTGAGCAGCGTTACGGCGTGCCCAGCGGCATCATCGTCGGCATCTGGGGGCTGGAGAGCAATTACGGTGAAGCGGAGCTGAACTGGACGCCGCAAACAGCGCTCGCGACGCTCGCGTTTGAAGGCCGTCGACGAGAGCAGTTCGAGGGATATCTGCTGGCGCTCGTGGAGATGGTGGAGCGCGGCCTCGTCACCGAGGCGCAATTGCGCTCGTCCTGGGCGGGCGCGCTTGGGCAGCCGCAATTTATGCCTGATGTCTACCTCACCACGGCAGTGGACTGGGACGGCGACGGGCAGCGCGACATCTGGACAAATCGAGGCGACGTCGCCGCTTCGATCGGCAATTATCTGCAGGATCGCGGCTGGCGCCGCGGCGAGCCCGTGTTCGACGAAGTGCGGTTGCCAATCGGCTTCGATTACGCGTTGGCCGATGGCACGTCGCGCTCTGTAGCCGATTGGGCCGGCCGCGGCGTCGCACGCATCGATGGCGCGCAATGGACCGATGGCGCGCTTCAGTCGCAGCTCTTCTTGCCGGCGGGTGCGCAAGGCCCGGCGTTGTTGCTGCACCCCAATTTCGGGGTGATCCGCCGCTACAATAATTCGGATCGTTACGCGCTCGTCGTTGCGCTGCTGGCGCGGGCGCTGGACGGGCGCGCGAGCGCGCTGGTGCGTCCGTGGCCGACGCAGCTTGGCTCGCTGACCCGCGACCAGACGCTCGAATTGCAGACGCTGCTGAACGGCATGGGCTATGACGCGGGGCCGGCCGATGGCCTGTTCGGCTCGGGCACGCGCCGCGCCGTGCGCGGATTTCAGGCGGCGCAAAATCTCCCCGCGGACGGATTTCCCACCAGCGCGTTGTTGAACGAAGTGCGCGCGCGCGCAGGGGTTGCGGTTGAACCGGAGCGCACTCCGCGCGGCTTGCAGCGCGCGGGTATCCGCGAGTTGCAGCGGCTGCTTAATCGTTTGGGCTATCGCGCCGGCACGGCCGATGGCGTGATCGGCGAGCGCACCCGCGCGGCGATCCGCTCGTTTGAGCGCGCACGCGGCATGGAGGTGCGTGGCCGGGCGACCGACGTTGTGCTCGAAGCGGCGCGCGCTACGGCTGGCTGATTACTGCGGCTGCTCGGGCGGCTCAGCGGACTGCTCGACCGGCGTCACCGAACGCAAGCGCCGGCTGCGCAGGGTGAAGATCAGCATCGCCATGAGGATCGCGATCGTAACGTAAAGCGGTGCGTTCATGCCTGCGTTCTCGTAGACGACGCCTCCTAACAATGGTGAGAACACGAAGCCCGCGCCGTTGATGCCAACAACAAGTCCGGCCGCTGCGCCTTGTTCATCCGGCCGCACAGCGATCGAGGATCCGCCAGCGTAGCCCGCGCGCGCCAAGCCGCCGCCGACACCTTGCACGGCCAGAGCGGTCATCAGAGCGCCCAAGCTCGGCGCGGCGATCTGGATGAGAACGCCGATGGCGAACAGACCCGCGCCCCACGCCATCAAGGCCCGGGGCAACATTTTCAAGCGCGGCAGAATGCCGAGTTGGGTGGCGAGAAAGGCGAGCGCGTTGGCCATGAAGCCCGCCGCCGCGTATTCGGCGCCTTGCGCGCCGGAGACCTCCAGCCGGTCCATGGTGAAGAGACCGAACACCTGCACGGTGATGCCGGAAATGACCGAGAGGCCAAAGCCATAGATAAGATAGCCGGAGAGGCGTCTATCCGTGGCGAGCGCAAGCGACTCCTTCCAATCGCTGCGGCGCTGTTCTGTTTGTGGCGGCGTTGTCTCCGGGAGGAATCGCCACACCGCAAACGATGTGCCCGCGGCCAAAATAGTGACAAGCACGATCGGAACGATGAGGCCGAAGCCAAGCAGCGCCGCCGCAACGCCCGGACCGAACGCCTGGCCGACAGCGAACGCAGCGCTCAGCCCCGCTAGCTGTTCAGTGCGCTCCGTGCGGGACGTGCGATCAGCGACATAAGCCTGCGCGGCGGGCGAGGTGGCGGAGCCGAAAGCGCCAAAGATCGCGCGCGCCAACATCAGCAGCGCGAACAACCACACGCCGGCGAGCAGGCCGTTCAACCCCAGCACCACGACGATGCCGAAAGATCCCATCGAGACGGCGTAGGCCGCGAGCCCTAGAGCTGCGATCGGCTTGCGCCCGACGCGGTCGGACGTGCGCCCCCAATACGGGCTGCAAAACACCCACAGCAAAGCCGAGAGCGAAAAAATCCAGCCGACGCTGGAATCGCTCAATCCGAGCTGGCGCACCAACGGCGGCGCAACGGCAAGCAGCATCGAATTGCCCGCGCCGATCACGAGCAAACACAAAAAGAGAAGACGAAACTGGCGGCGAGGTTGGGCCGGCTTGGACTCTGCGGTCGTCATGCGCCCCCCCACGCCCCCTGCTCTTGGGAGGAGGGGCTAGCGGTTGGGGCGAGGCGCGAATGGGAGGCTGCAAAGCTCATCGGCGGCGACTTGCTACGCCTGTTGCTGTCGGGACGCCAAGTCCTGACGTGAGGGAGCCTCAGACGGCCCTGTCCCATCGGCTCAAAGGAGAGATGAAAGTGCGTCAACCGAAACGGCGCGTTAAGCGCGTGCGGGGCATAAGCGCGGAGTTCCTCCAGCTTCTGGTAAACGCGCGTTATCCATGTTTCCAATTATCGGCCTCGTTGTTGTGTTCGGCATGGTGTTCGGCGGCTTTGCGCTGGCGGGCGGCCACTTCGAAGTGCTGATCGAAGCGGCGCCGATGGAATTCATGATGATCGGCGGCGCCGCTCTCGGCGCGCTTATCATTTCCAACGACATGAACGGGCTCAAAAGCGTCGCCGGCGGATTCGGCAAGGTGATGAGCGGCCCGAAGTGGAATAAGAAAGATTACGGCGATCTGCTCGCGCTGCTGTTCCAGCTGACCAAGCTGATGAAGACCAAAGGCGTCGTGGCGCTCGAGGCGCATATCGAAAAGCCCAGCGAAAGCGCGATCTTTCAGAAATACCCAAAGCTTTGCAAAGACCACTTCGTGGTCGATTTCATCTGCGACACGCTGCGCATGATGACGATGAACCTCGACGATCCGCACCAGGTCGAGGATGCGATGGAAAAGCAGATCGAGAAGCACCATCACGAAAGCCTGCATCCCTCGCACGCGCTGCAGAACATGGCGGACGGCTTGCCGGCGCTCGGAATCGTCGCGGCCGTGCTCGGCATCGTGAAGACGATGGGCGCGATCAACGAGCCGCCGGAAATCCTTGGCCTCATGATCGGCAAGGCCCTCGTTGGAACCTTCCTAGGCGTGTTCCTCGCCTACGGCATTGTCGGCCCGATCGCGCTGCGTTTGAACGGCGTCATCGAACACGACGCGCAATTCTACAAAATCATCCGCGACGTGCTGGTGGCGCATTTGCACGGCAACGCAGCGCAAGTATCTGTGGAGATCGGGCGCGGTTCGGTGCCGACTCCGATGCAGCCAACCTTCGCCCAACTCGAAGAATCGTTGGCACTCGCCGTCGAGGGCTGACAGCAGCGTTGAGTTCCTCGCGCGGACCTATGCATATTTGGATTGGGGTTTTCGCGCGCGCCGCTTGCCAACGGGGTTAATCCTTGGCATTGAGTCGCCTCCTGCGTTGGGGCAAACCCCGGCGCTGTGAGACGAGGGGTAGTACCTATGACGAAGTTCAAGTTGGGCCTGGCGGCGGCTGCCGCTGCCGTTCTCGCCTTCGGCGTCGCGGCTTGTGGCCAAACGACGACCGTTGAAGAAGATCCGGCAACGATCGAAGTGACTGAGCCGGCAGCCGATCCGGCCGCTGCTCCGACCGACCCGGCGGCGATGCCGACGGACCCGGCCGCTCCGGCCGATCCGGCCGCGACGACCACACCGCCGACCACGCCGTAATCTATCTACGGACGTAGTTATTGCGACGAGCCGCCCGAAAGGGCGGCTCGTTTGCGTTTAGGGTGCCGCGATGCCGCGTTTGCCGCCTGAGCCTCTCTTGGACTGGAGCGATCCCGCGGCGCCGCGGGCGGCGGCGTTTGGCGATGTGTACTTTTCCAGAGGCGGGGGCTTAGCGGAGTCCGAGGCGGTGTTTCTGGCTGGCGCCAGCTTGCCTGAAGGCTGGCGAAATCGGGATCGTTTCGCGTTGTGCGAACTCGGTTTCGGCACGGGACTCAATGTTTTAGCAGCCTGGAAGGCGTGGAAAACCACCCGGCTACCCCATGCACAATTGCATATCTCGACAGTAGAGGCATACCCTCTCGCAAAGGCCGGCGCCGAACGGGCGCTGGCGCACTTTCCTGAAGTTGCCGACGTCGCAAGCCAGCTGCTCGCACGCTGGCCGGTTCGCGCCTACGCGCCGCAACGGCTGTGGTTTCCCGAAGATGGCCTTTCGCTGACGCTGCATACCGGCGAGGCGGAGCAGGTGCTTGCAGGGCTCACGGGCCAGTTCGACGCCTGGTTTCTCGACGGCTTCGCGCCGGCGCGGAACCCGGACATGTGGTCGGCCGAAACGTTTTCACACATCGCTCGCCTCAGCGCCCCGGGCGCCCGGCTGGCGACTTTCACCGTGGCCGGCGAGGTGCGCCGGCGGCTGAGCGATGTCGGCTTCACGGTGGAAAAGAAGCCGGGCTTCGGGACCAAGCGCGAGCGGCTGGAGGCGCGATTCGAATTAACGGGCCGCGGGTTTTCGGACCCGCACCTGACAGAGCCAGAACGAAAGGCGGGTTTGAATACCTGTGGTCCAATTTATCCTTACGCCCCCTCGCATCCGAAACGAGTTGCCGTGATCGGCGCGGGCGTCGCGGGCGCGTCCGTGGCGGCGGCATTGAGCCTGCGCGGGATTGAGACGGTCATGCTCGAAGCAGCGCGCGAGCTGGGCGCTGGCGCGAGCGGCAATCCGGCCGGACTGGTTATGCCGCGCCTCGACCGCGGCGGCGTGCTGGGCGCGTTTCATCTGGCCGCCTATCTCCACGCGGTCGCGTCTTACGAGGCGCTTGGCGTGTTCGAAAGCCGCGGCGTCGAGCAGCTTGTCGCCGCAGACGATGAAGCGCTCGCCGATCTGCTCGCAGATCCGCCGCTGCCGCAGGATTGGTTGAGCGCGCTGCCGGGCGGGACGGCGCTGTACGCGCGCGCGGGGCTGGTGCGCCCGCAGCGGGCGATCGAGGCGATGCTCGCGGGCGCGACTTTGCTCTGCGAGTCTCCTGTTGAGGCGATTGAACGCGCGGATAACGGCTGGCTGCTGCGCGCGCCGGATCAGCGCGCCTTGCTGAAAGCGGACGCCGTGGTGCTCGCCTGCGGCGCGGCGCTGACGGCGTTCGAGCCGGCGCGGTTTTTGCCGATCACGCTCTCGCGCGGGCAGATCGAGTGGGGAAGTGGGCGCGCCCCCGCACACGCGCGCGTACGCGGCAGCTACGTTGCGCCGTTCGATGGCGGGGTGCTGTTCGGCGCGACTTTCGACAAGGTGAGCGACGGCGCGGGCGCTACCGCGGACGGTGTGTCGCGAGAGCGCAATCTGGAGGCGCTGCGGGGACTGGCGCCGGAGGTCGCTGCAAGCCTCGATTTGAGTTCGCTTCAGTCCCGCGCGGCGCTGCGCGCGACCACGCCCGATCGGGCGCCGATTGCGGGGCTGTTGCCGGATGCGGAGCAATGGCTGGCGCAGTACGCGCCGCTGGCGCACGGGCGCGCAATCGAAACGGACACCCCGCCGCCGGCGCACGAGGGCGTTTACGTTATCGGCGGCCTAGGCGCGCGCGGGCTTACGCTTGCGCCTCTGCTTGGCGAAATAATCGCCAGCGAAATGTGCGGCGAACCAGCGCTTTTGCCGCAAATCGCGCGCGACGCGATCCATCCGGCCCGCTTTCTGCATAGGGCGCTCAAACGGCGTTAAGGCAGCGTTTGGGTTAACAGCATGGCTTTCGATGGCAGCGCGCAGACTTCGCGCTCGGTGGACTTCCTCGACCTTCGGTTCAGCGGTTTGGATATCGACGCGGCGGTGGATGCGGCGGCGGTTCGCGCCAGCCTCGATCTGCCGTTCGCTTATGTAGCGACGCCGAACGTCGATCATGTCGTCGGCCTCTCGAACGAGCCGGCGCGGCGCGCGCTTTATGATCGCGCTTGGCTGCTGCTGAACGACAGCCGTATTCTCGAGAAGTTGGCCAAGCGCGCCGGCCTAGCGCTGCCGGTGGCGACGGGCGCCGATCTCGCCGAGCGCTTGCTCGATACGGTGATCGATCGCCGCGAGGCGGTCACCATTATTGGCGGCGACCGAGACGCCATCGAAGCGCTGAAGGATCGCTATGCGCTGACGGACGTGCGCTGGCACAAGGCGCCGTTGGGTTTGCGCAGCAAGCCGGAGGCGATCGTGGCCGCCGCGGCGTTTGCCGCGCAGCAGCCTTCGCGCTTCACCTTCATCTGTGTGGGCGCGCCGCAACAGGAGTTGATCGCCTACGCCATGACGCAGCACGGTGGTGCGCGCGGCGTGGGGCTTTGCGTCGGCGCCGCGCTCGATTTTCTCTCTGGCCGCGCCAAGCGCGCGCCGGCTTGGATGCGGGCGGCGGGGCTGGAATGGCTGCACCGGCTGGCGAGCGAGCCGCACCGCATGTGGCGGCGCTATTTGGTGACCGGTCCCAAGGTGTTTTCGTTGTTTGCGGCCTGGCGCGCGACGATGGCGGCGTGAAGCTCGGCCTGACGCGCTTCGTCGAGCGGATAATTCTGCAAAAGTGCGGCGGCGAGAAGCGCGAACAGCGCTGGCCCGCCTATAAACAAGGCGCCGAGAGCAAACAGAATGGCGTCCGAATTCTGGCCGCCTAGTCCTGCGTCGAAACCAATCAATTGCAGCACCACCAACGTCAATGGCCCCGCGATGATTGCAATCTTCGAGGTCGTCAGCATCAAACCGAAATAAAGCCCGGAGCGGCGCGCGCCGGTTTCGAGTTCATCAGCGTCGACCACGTCAGCCATGAGGGCGCGCGTCAATAGAATGCCGCCGCCCTGTGCAAGCCCTGCGATCGCCATGCCGACCGCCACGAGCGGAAAATTGCCCGCCGGCATGATCACGATCATCAACGTTGTCACTGCGGTGTAGACAAACGCGCCCTGCAAGCCGCGATGTTTGCCCCACCTCCGGCCGATCCACATCCAAAGCGGAACGCCGATCAGGCCGGCCACAAAATAGATGAAGAGCAAGAGGTTCGAGGTGTTTTCAAACCCCAATATGTATTGAAAGTAGAAGACAAACAGCGTGCCGGCGATGCCTTGCGCAAAACCGAACAAGAGATCGACGAGCAGCACGCGCCGCGCAAAGGTGTTGCGCCATACGGCGCGCAGCGATGCTATCACGCTCAAATGCGTCTGCGGCGGCGTCTGCCGCTCCGGCACCACGAAGAGCGCGATCGCCGTCGTGATCGGCAGGCCGATCAGCAGGAACCATCCCATCGCTTCGATCACGTCGGCCTCGGTGGCGCCGGGCCGTGTCTGCACATAGGCCGCCAACGCAAGCACGCCGACTTGCCCGACCAAGCTCACGATCTGCACGATGCCCAAAACGCGCGTGCGGCCGTGATAGGTGGGCACGAGTTCGCCAGCCCATCCTAAATGGGCGATCATCATCGAGGCGAACGCTGAAAAGAGGGCGAGCACGACGATCGTTGCGGCGATCATTCCCGACGACGATGTCAGTCCGTGAAACGCCCACCAGACGAAGAACATCAGAAGCGGGCAGGAGACTGCGAGCCAGAAACGCCGGCGACCCCATTTGCTTACGGTGCGGTCCTGCAGGCTGCCGATCGCTGGATCGATGAACACGTCGAGGAGACGCGCCAGCGCAAATATTGCCGCACCCGCTTCAATGCCGAGGTCGCGGATGAAGTATTGCGGGAGAAACATGATCGTCGGCAGGCCAAGCGCCAGTAGCGGCGCCGCTGGCGCTGCAAACGCCGCGATCTCCAGGATGGAAATTTTGCCGTCTGATTTTTTGGGGGCGGTCAAGATTTTCTCCCGCCCTGTCCCCAGGGAACGGGGCGAGCGCATCGGCGGCCAGTGTTCACGAGCAAAGGCGCGCGATCAACTGTCGCGCAGCGTTTGCTGGAGTTGCGATGCGAGCCCTGTGTTTGACGCAAGGATAGCGCCGGTCTTCATGAAGTCGTCGCCGTCGATCTCGGTGACGATGCCGCCGGCTTCGCGCACGAGAACGGCGCCCGCGGCCACGTCCCAAGCCGCGAGGCCGCGCTCCCAGAAGCCGTCGAAGCGGCCGGCGGCGACATAGGCAAGATCGAGCGACGCGGCGCCGAAGCGGCGAATGCCCGCGGTCTTGGCGATCACCTGCTCGACTTCGCGCAAGAAGAGGTCGTGACCCGGCTTGCCATGAAAGGGCGTGCCGGTGGCGAACAGCGCCTGGCGCATGTCGGTGCGGCTCGCAACGCGGAGGCGGCGATCATTCAGATAGGCGCCCGCGCCTTTCTCGGCCCAGAACAATTCGTCGCGCACGATATTGTACACAACGCCAGCAACCAGCACGCCTTCGCGTTCGAGGCCGATCGAGATGGCAAAGTGCGGGATGGCGTGGAGGAAGTTCGAGGTGCCGTCGAGCGGATCGACGATCCAGCGATGGGTCTTGTCGCTGCCTTCCACGACGCCGCGCTCCTCCATCAAGAAGCTGTAGCCGGGGCGCGCCTTCGAGAGCTCCTCAAACAGCGTCTTCTCGGACTTGATGTCGGCGGAGGAGACAAAGTCGCTCGGGCCTTTGCGCGAGACCTGCAGATTCTCCACTTCTCCGAAATCACGCGCGAGCGCCCGCGCCGCTTTGCGAGCGGCGGCGATCATCACGTTCATCGTGGGGGAAGCTTGCGGCATTTCGGTCCTGTGCGGAGCGGCGCTAGCTAGCAGCGGCGCCGGGATGCGGCAAGGGCGGGCGCTGTTCCGGGGAACAGCTGGCCAGCATCGCCCGCGCGGCCCAGGCGCCGGTGGCGAAGCAGGCCTGCAAGAGATAGCCGCCGGTGGGCGCTTCCCAATCGAGCATCTCGCCGGCGACATAGACGCCGGGGATCGCGCGCAGCTGCAGGTTCTCGTCCACCGCGCTCCAGGCGACGCCGCCTGCGCTGGATATCGCGCGATCCAGGCCGCGCGGGGCGGTGAGCGTGACCGGCGCGGCTTTGATGAGCGCGGCGAGTGCGTGCGGCTCGGACGGCAACGCGCCTTGCTCGCGCAGGAGATTGCCGGCGATCAGCCCTGCTGGCCCGGCGCCGATAATGGCGATTGGTTCGGCGCTCATGTCAGCGCCAGCGCGCGAACCAGTCGAGCGTGCGCTTCAACGCCAGCTCTCGCGACGGCGCGTGATAGTCGGCGTTGCCGGCGCGGCAGAAGCCGTGCCCGGCGTCATAAAGATAGAGCGGCGCGTTCGGCGCCGCGAGCCGCACGCGTTCGTAATTCTCCGGCGGGATGGACGCATCGTGCGCGCCGTAATGCAGCATGACGGGAATCTTCGGCGCGTTGTCGGTGAGATCTTCGATGAGGCGGCCGTAGAAGCACGACGCGGCCTTGAGGCCGGTGCAATGCGCAGCCGCCATCCATGTCGCCGCGCCGCCGTAGCAGAAGCCGGCGACGTAGGCCGGCTGCGCCGCCGCATCGATGGCGGCTTGGATATCCGCGGTCACTTGGCGCCAAGGCGACGCCCTCACCGCGCCGATGCCTTTCTTTACGCCGTCCGCATCGTGGCCCGCTTGAAACCCCGGCTCGACCCGGTCGAACAGGCTTGGCGCGATAGCGACGTATCCCGCATCTGCGAACACGCCGCAAACCTCGGCGATATGATCGCTGAGGCCGAAAATCTCCTGAACCACCACAACCAAGCCGATCGGCTCGGCTCGCGGCATCGTCTTCAACGCGGCGAAGGTGAAGCCATCGATGCTGCTTGTCAGGGTGATCCGCTCGGTCATGCATTTTCCGTGGCATGGCAGGGCCGCTTCGTCGAGCCTCGCAAGAAGTTGAGCACAATCTCACTGGCGGGTTCCGCCCCAGCGGATCATGGTCGCCGCGTCATGGGCGCCTTCGGCCGTTTCTTCGCGATGCTCGCCTGCGCGGCGGGGCTGGCGACAGCCGCCTCGGCCGAATGCCTCGATGCGCCTGATCTTGCCGCCTACCAGACGGCGCGGCCGGAAGATTTTGCGCTTGGGCCGACGCGCTCGGACCGGCTCGGGCGTGTGGTGGCGCCTGTAATCGTAAACGGGCACGGGCCGTATCGTTTCATCGTCGACACTGGCGCGAACCGGTCGGTCGTCTCGCAGACGCTTGCCGAGCAGCTAGGACTGACGCCGGTCGGGACGGGGCAGGTGCATTCAGTGCACGGCGTTTCAACGGCGCAATTGGTCGATGTGGACTCGCTGCGATACGGCGAGATGTCGCTGGCCGGGGAGTCGTTGCCGATGCTGCATGGCGCGGTCCTGGCCGGCGAGCACGGCCTGCTTGGCGTCGACGGCATGCGTGGACGCCGCCTCAGGATGGATTTCGATCGCAATTGCATCGAAATCGTGCCGTCCGAAGGCGCGCGGCGGCTCCGCGGCTGGGCGAGCATCCGCGGCGAGCTCCGGTTTGGGCATCTTGTCGTGGTGCGCGGCAGCATTAACGGCGTGCGGGTCAATCTGTTGATCGACACCGGCTCGGACTCTTCACTCGCCAACAACGCGCTGCGCGATGCCCTGAATGCGCGTGTCCGCGACAATCGCCAGCGGGTGGATTATGCGATCGCGTATACGGCAGGGGACCGCGTCATTCTCAACCGGGCCATGCTGGTGCAGCGGCTGAGCATGGGCGAGCTCGAAGTGCGCAACATCACAGCTTTCGTCGGCGATTTTCACATCTTCAACTTCTGGGGCCTGCAGGACGAGCCGACGCTACTCGTCGGCATGGACGTGCTCTCGCAGGCGCGCGGCCTTGCAATCGACTACGGCCGCGGCACCGTGCACCTGCGTCCGCGCGACAATCTATATTTCGGCACGCGCGTGCTAAACTAGGGAATGCGCGGCGCCGGATCGAACAAGCGGCCTCGCTCGGTCCAGACCACCGCGAGAAACGCGGCAAGACCCGAAAGCGCGAGCCCAATCGCGAACGGCGCAGGCGTGCCGTCGAAGGCGCGCGCGATCAGCCCGCCAGCTAACGCGCCGCCGGTGGCCGTGACGGCGCCGTAAAGTGCGGAAGCGGAACCAGCGACGCGGCCAACGGGCTCCATGGCGAGGGCGTTAAAGTTGCTGGCGATCAGCCCGAACATGGCGAACGTTAGCGCAAGCAGGCTGGTGAACACCCAGAAGGTCGCGAGCCCCATAGCGGCGAGCGCTGCGACGATTGCGGCTGATAATGTGAACGTCAGCAGCATGAGGTGCGAGAGCCGCCGCATGCCGTATCGCACGACGAGGCGCGAGTTCAGGAACGTGCCGCACGAAATGGCGATGGCGATGGAGCCAAACGCGATCGGGAAGGCGGGGCCGAGCCCGTAATAATCGACGAAGATTTGCTCCGACGATGTGATGTAGCCAAAGAGGCACCCGGTCACGAACGTGGTGGCGATCATGTAGCCAATCGTTTGCCGTTCGCGGAGGACGGCGAGATAATTCGCGACGATCGCACGCGAATTGAACGGCGCGCGATACTCGGGCCTCAGCGTTTCCGGCAAGCGGATCATCGCCCAAGCCAGAACGACCAGCGCGTAAATGAGCAGGGCGCCGAAGATCCAGCGCCACGGCGCGACAAACAAAATGAGCTGGCCGAGGCCCGGCGCAACGATCGGCACGATCATGAACACCGTCATGGCCATCGACATGATTTGCGCCATACGCCGGCCTTCTGTGAGGTCGCGCACGACGGCGGTGGAGATCACGCGCGTGGCCGCCGCGCCGACGCCCTGCATGGCGCGCGCGGCAAGGAAAAGCTCGAACGTCGGCGCGACCACGCAAAGGATCGAGCCGACAATGTAGATGCCGAGCGCATAGATCAGCACGCTGCGCCGCCCAAAGGCGTCGGCGAGCGGACCGTAAACCAGCTGGGAAACGCCAAACAGCGCGACATAGGCGACGACCACGAGTTGGCGGTCGTTGTCGTTGGTCAGCGCAAAGTCGCGGGCGATGTCCGGCAGCGCCGGCAGCATGATGTCGATGGCGAGCGCGTTCAGCGCCGAAAGCGCCGCCACCATCGCCACAAGTTCAAACGTAGAGAGCGCGCGACGAGGCGCCGCGGCCTCAGGCATTGAATCGGAAGTGCATCACGTCGCCTTCGCGGACGATGTAGTCCTTGCCTTCGAGACGCATTTTGCCGGATTCCTTGGCGCCTTGCTCACCGTTGTAGGTGATGAAGTCGTCATAGGAGATGGTCTCGGCCCGGATGAAGCCCTTCTCGAAATCGGTGTGGATGACGCCGGCCGCTTGCGGCGCTGTCGAACCTTTGTGAATGGTCCAGGCGCGCGCTTCCTTGGGGCCGACGGTGAAGTAGGTTTGCAAATTGAGAAGATCGTAGCCGGCGTGGATGAGCTTAGTGAGGCCGGGCTCCTGCAGGCCGACAGTTTCGAGAAACTCCGCTTGCTCCTCGTCCGAGAGCGCGGCGATTTCCGCTTCGATCTGCGCGCAAATGATCACGCAAGCGGCGTGTTCCTGGGTTGCGCGCGCCTGCACGCTCTCGGTGTGCGCATTGCCGCCCGCCGCATCGGCCTCGTTGACGTTGCACACATAGAGCACCGGCAACGCCGTCAGCAGCTGCAGCATCTCGAATGCTTTTTCTTCTTCCGGCGCGCGCTTGGTGTGCCGTGCGGGCTTGCCCTCTTCGAGCAACGCCTTGGCGCGGAGCACCAGGTCGAGCGTGAGCTTGGATTCTTTATCGCCGCCCTTGGCTTTCTTTTCGAGGTTGGTGACGCGCTTCTCGAGGCTTTCGAGATCGGCCAGCATCAGTTCCGTTTCGACGGTTTCCAGATCGGCGATCGGATCGATGCGGCCTTCGACGTGAGTGATGTCGTCGTTCTCAAAGCAGCGCAGCACATAGGCGACGGCGTCGCACTCGCGGATGGTCGCCAGGAATTGGTTGCCCAGGCCTTCGCCCTTCGAGGCGCCGCGCACGAGGCCGGCGATGTCGACGAAGTTCATCCGCGTTGGGATGATTTCCTTCGAGCCCGCGATCTTGGCCAATGCGTTCAGCCGCGGCTCCGGCATCGCCACTTCGCCGACGTTCGGCTCGATGGTGCAAAACGGATAATTGGCCGCTTGCGCAGCGGCCGTCTTCGTCAGCGCGTTGAAGAGCGTCGACTTGCCGACGTTGGGCAAGCCCACGATGCCGCATTTGAAACCCATAATACCCTCGAAATAGGCCGCGCCGAGCACGGACCCAGGTCTAGTTGTGAAAGGATTGACGACGTCAACGTCTCGATCCTCTGTCCGCCGTTGAGGTCTTCGCCCAAAAAGATTTCACCTCAAGCGCATTGCCACAATGTCGCAGCTGCGCGCCTCTGGGTGGAGTGGGGGAGCAGCGATTTGACTATGCGTCGTTCTCTCCCTCCGCAGCGCCCTTGCGCGGATCGGCCTTCGCCGCTGGCGCAAGGCGCATCACTTCGCCCTGATACTTTTCGTCTTCACCCTTCGCCAGTAAAGCCGCCGACTTGGCGCACGCGTCCAGCAAGGCGCGCACCCAATCTTCTTCGGCCTTGTAGAAGTCGCTCAGCACGTAGTGGTGGACCAGCTCCTTTTGTCCGGGATGGCCAACGCCCAGGCGCGCGCGGCGAAAGCCTTCGCCGACCGGCGAGGCGATGATCGAGCGGATGCCGTTATGCCCCGCGGCGCCGCCGCCGGTTTTCATGCGAAAACGGCCCGGCGCCAGATCGATCTCATCGTAGAAGGCGACGATGTCGGTCGGGGAGAGCTTGTGGAAATTCGCCGCCTCGCCAGCCGAGCGCCCGCTCTCGTTCATGAATGTCTGCGGCTTCAGGAGCAGCGTGCGGACGCCATCGATGTGGCCCTCGGCCAGATCGCCCTGAAACTTCTTCTTCCAGGGGCCAAAGCCGTGCGCGCGCGCGATCGCTTCCACGGCCATGAAGCCGATATTGTGCCGGTTACCTGCGTATTTCGCGCCCGGATTGCCGAGGCCGACCAGAAGCAGCATGTGCGCCTTCTAGCTTCCCGCGCGCGGGAAGGGAAAGCGGATCAGCCTTCCTTCTTCTCGGCTTCGGCTGGCGCGGCGGCGGCTTCGACCGCGACGGGCTCGGCTTCCACCTTGCGGCCGGCGACGGTGGCGACGGTGAAGTCGCGGTCGCGGATGACCGGGCGGGCGCCGTCAGGAAGCGTGATCGACGAGATGTGGATCGAGTCGCCAATTTCGCGACCGGTGAGATCGACCACGATCTCTTCCGGAATTTTGTTCGCCTTGCAGCGCAGTTTGATGGTGTGGCGCACGATGTTGAGCGCGCCGCCCCGCTTTAGGCCTGGCGAAGCCTCGTGATTCCTGAAGTGGACCACGACGTCGATGTCGATTTCCGAGTTCTCTTCCACCCGATATAGGTCGACGTGGATCGGCTCGTCCGTGACTGGGTGAAACTGGATCGCGCGCGGGATCACCGGCTGGATCTCGCCTTGGTGGTTCAACTCCACCATGTGCGAGAGGAATTTGCCCGAGCGGATCGCCAGGGAGATTTCCTTGGCGTTGACCTCGATCGGGATCGAGCCGCGCGGGCCGCCATAGAGGATGCCTGGGATAAGGCCCGACTTACGGGTCGCGCGCGCGCCGCCAGTGCCGGTTTTTTCGCGCTTTTCAACGTTCAGTACGATGCCGGCCATTGGGCTTGAGCCTTCAATTCGGAAGTCGGAAAAATGGAAGCGGGGCTTCTAGCCGAAGGCCGCCCTCACCGCAAGGCGGGCCCACCGGCCGGATCAGGATCCCTGGCCGGCGCCGGCGGATCGGCGGCCTCGCGGCCCTCCGCCTCGGCGATCGCCTGCTCAATGGCTGCAAGCAGGTCCGGGACGCAGCAGGCGTTCAGGAAATGATCGCCTTCCGGGACGGTCACTAGGGTATGGCCGTACTCATTGGCGATGCGCTGATCGGCCTCGATTGGCACGAACGTATCCGCATCGCCGTGGATGAAGACAACAGGCTGGCGAAGTTGCCGGAACGCGGCCCAGACGGTTGGAAGCTGATCGGTCTGCGCCGTCATCTCGGAAACCGAGTTCCGCAAGTCTCGTGGCAGCAAGCCCTGCACCAGCCGCCCAGTCCCGAACAGCCGCCGCGCCGTGGGGCCGCGATCGCCGAAATAGGCTGAAACCAGCACCATGGCGTCAACCTGATCGGGGTAGCGCGAAGCCATCAAAGTCGCGACCGGCGCGCCGAAGCTTTGCCCGACCAACAGAATGCGCTGGCCCTCGCGCGCCGCCAGCATCGGCGACAGCGCATCGGCTTGCTTGGCCAGGTCGCGAACTGCGTCCTCGGGCTCTGACGCGCGGAAACCGGGACGATCGGCCACAATGAGTTCGCGGGTCTCGGGAAGCCCAGCGATGGTTGGCGCCCAGTACTCGCTCCAGGACGGCGTGCCGGTGATGATGACGACTTTCCAATCCGCATCGGGCCGTTCCGGTGTGCGCAGCGCTGAGATGCGCCAGCGCTCCTCAACCCCGGCCGTAAACTCGATCCGCTCCATCGTGCCGGCCGGATAGGACGATGAGGTCGGATAGCGGTCGTTGTCGTCTTCGGCCGTGCCGACGGCGCAGGCCGAGAGGAGGAGCGCGCAAATGAGGCCGGCCAGGGATCGCATAAGTTGGCTTTATGCACTTCCGCGCCGGTTTGCCCAGGGGATTGATTGGGCGGGGCTGCGGCTAAGCGGCGGCGGTCTCGCGAGCCGGCACGGGTTGCGGAAACCGCACCGGTGACGGAGCCGCCGGCGGCTCGATATCCATCCATTTCCGCCGCCCGCGCTCAAGTTCCTCCAACGCGCCCAAGAAACGCGCGGCCGCGTCCGGTTCTGTTGCACGCAAGCTTTGATGCTTGGAAAGGTAGTAAAAATACTGATCCGGCGGCAGCTGATCGTCGAGATAAAGCGGCAGGATCGCTTTATGGCCGCGCGCTGCGAGCACCAGCTGTTTGTAAATGGCGCGCGACGCGAACGCGCGCGCTGAGCAAAATACTAGCACCGCGCGCGCTTGCCGCAGCGCTGCGCCCAGATCCATCAGCGCGCTCTCGGCGTCGATGCAGTCGGTCCAAACGAGGTGGCCTTGATCGCGCGCCGCATCGACAAAGGGCGCAATCCTCTCGGCGTCTTCGGGCGCGTAGGCGGCATAGAAAAACCGCCGCGCCGCCCGCAATCGCCGCCGCACCACAGGGGACGCCCGTGTCAGCGCAACCTGCCGCGTCAACCCGGTCCAGCGAACGGGCTTTGCGCGGAGGCGGGAGGTCAAAGCTGTGAACACGCTCGCACAACGAAATAAACCGGCCAAAGTTGCATCGGCCGCGTGTGCGAGCGCCACGCTTGACCGGCGTAGAGACCTATGTAACTAATTAGCCAATTAGTTAAATGATGGAAGCCCATGGATGTCTTCGACGCCCTCGCGTCTACGCCGCGGCGTAGAATCTTGGCCTACCTAGCCGAGGCGGAACTAACCGCTGGCGAGATCGCTGCGCGTTTTTCCATGAGCAAGCCCGCGATCTCGAAGCATCTTTCGGTGCTCGAAGGAGCGGGGCTCATTCGCGGCGAGAAGCGGGGACAGTTTGTCCACTATGCTTTGGTCCGCGAGAACTTGCTGAACACACTCAACGGCTTCGTCCAGGAAGTGTGTCCGGTTTCGCGGCCGCTGAAACGCGAAAGCAAGAAGCTCAAAGAAAAACGCGCATAAGAGGAGGCGTCGATGGGCTGGGAGCATGGGTCTGAGCGCATCATAGCTGACGCCTCGACAAGCGCTGACCAAGGTCGCGTCACTTGGAGGCCAGTCAAATCGCTTTGGATTGGCGGGATGACGCTCGTCGCGCTGGTTGCCGGTCCGCTTACCTTGGCGTGGGACGCCTTCGCTGTGTTTGTCGTGCTGAGCGCAATTACGCTCTGCGCCGGACATTCGGTGGGCATGCACCGACGGCTGATTCACAGCAGCTTCGCGTGTCCGCTCTGGCTTGAGTACGTGATGGTGTATTCGGGTGTCCTGGTCGGCATGGCAGGTCCGTTTGGGCTAATGCGCCAGCACGATCTACGCGACTGGGCGCAGCGCCAGCCGCACTGCCATGATTATCTCTGTCACCGCCGCAGCTTCTGGCTTGATGGTTTTTGGCAATTGCATTGCGACATCGACCTTGAGCATCCGCCGCGCTTCGAACTGGAGCCGCGCTTGGCGAACGATCGCGTCTATCACTGGATGGAGCGGACCTGGATGTTGCAGCAAGCGCCGCTCGCCGTGCTCCTGTTTGCGCTCGGCGGTTGGAGCTGGGTGGTGTGGGGGATTGCCGCGCGGGTGAGCGTTTGCGTTACCGGTCACTGGTTGGTGGGCTATTTTGCACACAACGAAGGCCCGATGCGCTGGCGCGTGATGGGCGCCGGCGTGCAGGGACACGACGTTCCGATCGCCGCGCTCTTTTCAATGGGCGAGAGCTGGCACAACAACCACCACGCTTTTCCCGGTTCAGCGCGCATTGGCTTGCATGCCGATCAGCCCGATCCCGGTTGGTGGCTCATCCTCGCGCTCGAGCGGCTTGGGCTTGCCTGGGAGATCAAGACGCCCGCGACGATGCCGACGCGTGCGGCGCTCGTCCGGCTGCCGAACAACGATGGCGGATGCCCCGCTTGCCGTTTGGCGCTGCGCTGGTGGCGCAGCTTAGCCGCTACTCGAACAGCGAACTGACGCTTTCTTCGTGGGCGATGCGCCAGATGGCGTCGCCCATGAGCGCGGCGACGGAGACGGTGCGGATCTTGCTGCTGGGACCCTTGCGCGCCGCCGGGTCGATCGAGTCGGTGGTGACCAATTCTTTCAGTTTGGACTGGTCCACGCGCTTGATTGCGCCGTTTGAGAGCACCCCATGCGTCACATAGGCCGAGACCGAAGCTGCGCCTTCCTTCAGCAGCGCCTCTGCGGCATTGCAAAGCGTGCCGGCGCTATCGACGATGTCATCGACCAGAATGCACTCGCGGCCAGCGACATCGCCGATAATGTGCATCACCTCGCTGACGCCGGCTTTCTCGCGCCGCTTGTCGACGATGGCGAGATCCGCGCCGATGCGGTTGGCCAGCGCGCGCGCGCGCACCACGCCGCCGACGTCGGGCGAGACGATCATCAGCTTGCTCACATCTTTGTACGCCTCGCGGATGTCGCGTTCGAGCACTGGTGTGGAAAAGAGATTGTCAGTTGGGATGTCAAAGAAGCCCTGGATCTGGCCGGCGTGCAGCTCCAGCGTCAGCACCCGATTGGCGCCGGCGGTGGTGACCAAATTGGCGACCAGCTTGGCCGATATCGGCGTGCGGCCGCCGACTTTGCGGTCCTGCCGGCCGTAGCCGTAATAAGGGATGACTGCAGTGATGCGGCGCGCCGAGGCGCGGCGCAGCGCATCGATGCCGATCAGCAATTCCATCAAATGATCGTTTGCGGGATAGGACGTCGACTGAATGAAGAACACGTCCTCGCCGCGGACGTTCTCCTGAATCTCGACAAAGATCTCGTTGTCCTTGAACCGCTTCACTTCCGCTTGCGCGAGCGGCGTGTCGAGATGCTCGGCGATCGCCTTAGCGAGCGTCCCGTTGGAATTGCCGGCTAGGAGTTTCATCGGATGCGGCCCCGCTGGATCGCCTTCCTCTACTCTTCGACTCGGGGGCGCGGAAAGGGATTTGCTGCAGTTTGATGACGGCGGCCGCTGCTGTGGCGCCTAGAGCGCAATGGCGGCGCAGTTGCGCCCGTAATCGCCCTCGTTTCGATGCACGGATCGCCGGTGGCTGAAGAGGGCGTCTTCGTGCGCATAGGTGTCGAGCGGCAGCGTCTCGATTCGCCGCACGCCCGCGGCGGCCAGCCGATCTGCACAGAAACCGGGCAAATCGAACTGAAACGTGCCGTCGCGGCCGGGAGAGAAGAAGCGCGAATAGCTCGCATCTGCATCGCGAAAGCGCTGCTCGAATTCGGCGCCGACCTGATACGAGGCTTGGTGGATGCAAGGGCCGATGGCGGCGTCGATGCGGGACGCGTCGGCGCCATGCTCTTGCATGAGCGCCACGGCGCTTTCCAGCACGCCCCCGATGGCGCCCTTCCAACCCGCGTGCGCAGCCGCGATCACGCCAGCTTCCGTATCGGCAAGCAGCACAGGCGCGCAGTCGGCCGTCAGCACCGAGATCGCAAGGCCCGGAATCGTGGTGACGAGCGCGTCCGCGTGCGGGCGTTCGCCCGGCCAGGGCGCGGTCACGAACACGGCCGTCGGCGAATGCACTTGGTGTGCGCCGATGAGGTGATCGAGTGGGGCGCCGAAAGTGGCGGCGATGCGGGTGCGGTTCTCGTGCGTTGCATCCGCATCGTCGCGCGAGCCCGTGCCGGCGTTCAGGCTTGCATAGATGCCGCCCGACACGCCGCCGCGGCGGCCGAAGAAGCCGTGGCGCACGCCGCTCAGCACATTGGCTGTCCAATGCGGCGGCGCGTCCGCGCTCAGAAGCCCGCCGGCGGCGGGAGGTTGGGGCTCGACAGGCATATCACTTTGAACAATGCGCCCATTTGATCGGGCGATGTAAGGCGGTGCATTTCGCGCGCGAGCCGCTCCGCGTGCGGTGGATTGGCTTCAGCCAGCGCTTTAAAACGCAGTTCGATGCCGAGCCCACGCAGGAACAGGCCCTGCGTGATGGGGCCGTGTACGTCGAGGCCCGCTTGTTCGGCTAAATGCGCGACACGCGCGAAATCGACATGCGCGGTGAGATCGGCTTCGCCCGGTGTTTCGATAGGATCGACCTTGGTGTGCCGTTTAAGCGCTTGCAGCGTGTCGGCGCCTTCGGGCGTCACGTAGCCATAATCGATCAAGAGCGCGCGGCCGGGCGCTTCATGCAGGCGGCGCTCCAATTCGTAGATCAGGCTTTCAAGCGCCGGCGCCACTTCGCGGACGGTGCCCGGCTCGTCGTCGCTGTCCGGCGCGGGCAAGGCGGCGCTCAGGCCGAACGTCAATTGATCAACCTCGTCCATGCCGACGAGTTTTTCATGCCAGCCATCTTCGCCGCGAACGAACTGGCGGATCGGCAAGCAGTCAAGGAATTCGTTGCCTATTATAAGCGATGCGCCAGGCGGCGCGTCGTCGAGCCGCAGCGCCCATTCCGCTTGCGGCACGCGCTCGGCTTGTTCATCACGCAAGGGCGCGCTGACTTCCACCAGCACAACGTTCGATGAGTCCTGGAAGCCTTCGACGCGCTGCGTGGCGCGCAGCATATCCTGCATCAGCACGCCGCGGCCGGGGCCAAGCTCGATCAGATTGAACGCCGGCTTGCCCAGCGCGTCCCATTCGTGCGCGCACCACAGGCCGATCAGCTCGCCATACATCTGGCTGGCTTCGGGGGCGGTCAGAAAGTCCGCGTTTGCGCCGCCGATGGATGGCCGCGTCGCGTAATAGCCGTCTTCCGGATCGTAGAGGCACGCCGCCATGTATTCGGCAACCGTCATCGGCCCGTTCTCGCGAATATGCTCAACGAGTTTTTCGCGGAGACTCACGCCGGCGCCAGTTTGGGTTGGGCGAAGGCGCGGCGGATCAGCCAAAGGCCTGCGACAATCATCGGGATCGAGAGCAGCATGCCCATGGTGACATAGCCCTGCAGCGCGGCGGGCATGTGCGAATCCGGCTCGCGCACGGTTTCAAGAATGGCGCGGAAAAGCCCGTAAAAGAGGAGGAAGAGGCCGACATTCAGGCCCGGCCGGCGCAGCGATTCAAAGCGCAGAGTCGCGATGCTGATGATAGCGAAAAGCGCGACGCCTTCGAGCGCCGCTTCATAAAGCTGGCTGGGATGGCGCGGTTCGACGCCCGCTGGGCACGTGCCGTAATTCAACTCCGTGATGGTGCGGTTGCAGAACACGACGCCCAACGGGCCATCGGTCGTCCGCCCCCAGAGTTCGCCATTGATGAAATTGGCGATGCGGCCGAAGAACAAGCCAATCGGCGCAGCCGCGGCGGCGATGTCGCCAAGGCGCAAGAGATCCACCGTATCGGTGCGCGCTTTCTCGCGCAGATCGTCAGCTTCTTTTTTCTTCAGCCACCCTTGCGGGCCGATGCGGGTGTATTCGCTCTTATTGTCCGCCGGCGGCTCAGTGACGACGTGCTTTTTGGCCAGCCCCGCGAACTGCTCTTCGTTGACGTGCTTTTGCCGCGCGAACCAGAACGCGGCGAGCGCAACACCGATCAAGCCGCCGTGGAAGCTCATGCCGCCTTGCCAAATCTGGAAAACCTCCAGCGGGCTTAGCCAGAGCATGTCGGTTTTGTAGAACAGCACGTAGCCGAGCCGGCCGCCGAGGATGACGCCAAGCGTCGCCCAGAACAGAAAATCATCGGCTTGCATCACGCTGAGCGCGGGGCGGCCAGGCGCCCAGAGCTTGTCGCGCCGGATCAGCCACACCATCCAGCGCCAGCCCAGCACGAGGCCAACAATATAGGCCAGCGCGTACCAGCGCAGCGGGAAGGGCCCGAGCGTGTTGCCGAACAGCTCGAACGCCGG
This sequence comes from Hyphomonadaceae bacterium, assembly GCA_014378995.1. GTDB lineage: Bacteria > Pseudomonadota > Alphaproteobacteria > Caulobacterales > Aquidulcibacteraceae > Vitreimonas. The sequence goes on along the minus strand of JACMMP010000010.1, from coordinate 35,521 downwards.
CAGCGTCAGCGCCGCTGGGTTGATATTGGGGAATTGGAAAGCCGCCTCGATCATCGCCGCTAACATCCTGAGTTCAGCTGTTTCGCCGCATTGCCCCGGCTGGCCCGGGGTTTCTAAGTAGGCGGAAAGGATCGGTCCACATGCAAACGACAAGCTCGGTGTTCGATGATCTGGCCCGTTTGATGACCGGCGCGATGGGCATGGCCCAGGGTGCGGGCGACGAGGCCAAAAGCTTCATGCGCACCCAGGCAGACCGTTTCGTAGCGGAAATGGACCTGGTGGGCCGCGACGAGTTCGAGGCGGTGAAGCAGCTCGCCGCCGAGGCGCGCGCCGCGGCCGATGCGCTGCGCGCGCGCATTGCCGCGCTAGAAGCGGCGCTCGCTAACGCACCGATTAAATCCGATTGAGTCATTCCGGACGCGCTTGCGCCGCCGAAGTCGGCTTCAGCGACGCAGGCGCGCGAAGCGCGATCCGGAACCCAGGGCTACGAGCTGTGTGTTGGCCCCGGGTTCCGCTCTACGGCGCGCTGTTCGCGCCCGGAAAGACTGTGCATTGCGGCGCCGAGAGTCGGGATAAGCCGCCCCGTTAAGTTTGGCGCAAGACTCTCCGCGCTTACCTTGTCTCTAAGGGGCTTGATTCGACGCGCCCGCTCAAAGCGCGCAGCCAAGGCGAAGAGATCGATCAACCGGCCGCCAATCGCGGCCCTTGGGCTCGAAGGGGACGCTCATGGATCTCTGGCTCGATGACGAACCGGAAACCGTTTCCGATCCGCTTGATACGGTCGAAGCCGTTATTGGCTCCGACGATCGTTTCGGCTGCGAACGCGCCGAGGACGGAGACGTGCATTTCTCCTTCCGCTGCCATTGGGGCGAGAGCGTCGGCTATTTCGCCTATCGCCACGAACTGCCAGCGCTGCTTTTCACGCTCGGCTTCGATATCCAGGCGCCGAAGTCGCGCTTGCAGGAAGCGGTGCGCTTGGCGGGCCTCATCAACGAAAACCTGTGGCTCGGCCATTTCGACGTCTGGTCTGACGACGGCACGATCATCTTCCGGCACGCTCTACCGATGATCGGCCGTGATGAGATCTCGATCGGCGAAGTGCAGGCGATGTTGGCCGCGGCGATGGATGCGGCGGAGCGCTTCCAGCCGGCCTTCCAATTCGTTATTCTCGGCGGCATGTCGGCTGAGGACGCCTGCAAGGCGGCCTTATTCGAAACCGTCGGAGAAGCGTGAGCGGCCTTGAATCTCCATCGATCGCCTTGGTCGGCGCGGGCGCCATGGGCGGCGCGCTGGTCCGCGGCTGGATCGAAGCCGTCCGCAAGGGCGGCGGGCTGACGCTTACGGTCGTCGAACCCAATTTTGATCTCGATCTTGAGCGCGAACTGGTTGCCGTCGGCGCGGTGCTTAATCCGCCCGACGCAGGGCCGGCGGATGTGCTCGTGCTGGCAGTAAAGCCGCAAAGTTTTCCCGCCGCGATTGAAACGGCGCGCAAGTTCGTGGGCGAGGATACGCGCGTCCTGTCGGTGATGGCAGGCGTGACGATCGACAAGCTGTCGCGTGAGTTCGGCGCCCAGCGCGTGATCCGCTGCGTGCCGAACACGCCGGCCCGGATCGGCCGGGGCGTCACCGCTTACGTCGCCTCGCCGGCATGCACGGCGGAAGACCGCCAGTTGATCGAGCAATTGCTGGCGCCGCTCGGCACGGTCGAGCCGATCGCGGCGGAACGGTTGATGGATGTCGTGACGGCCGTCTCCGGCTCCGGCCCGGCCTACGTTTTCTTGCTCGCCGAAGTGCTCGCAGCCGCGGCGGAGCAGGAGGGCTTGGACAAAGAAACCGCAATGCGGCTCGCCACCCGGACCGTGGCCGGCGCCGGCGCCCTGATGTTGGAAACCGGCGACAGCGCCAGCACTTTACGCAAGCAAGTCACCTCAGCCGGCGGCACCACTGAGGCGGCGCTTGATATACTCGGCGCCGGCGATGGCCTCGGCCCGCTATTGCGCCGCGCCGTCTCCGCCGCCGCACAGCGGTCGCGCGATTTGGGCAAGGGCTAGGCGCTTTCCACAACGCGGCTGCTTTGGCACAACAAGTCCGCTGCAGGAGACGGGCTTGTCCGCAATTGATTTCACCCCCGGACGCAACCCCCAGCGCGGCGCGTGGCTGGGCGACTTTCGATATGAAGGCGGCCGCATCCTGGTGAAGTCCACCGGCGTGTGGATGAAGAACGATTTTCAGCTCTGGGCCGACATTGCGCGCTGGCTGACCTATTACGCGTTCGTGCGCGCGCGCGGCTTCTGGGCGCGGCTAACGCTGCCGGCGGGACCGCGCATCTGGTTTGCGCCGCACCAGCCGCGGCCCTGGTACATCATCTGGGCGGCGACGGTGTGGGGTGGGATGCGCTTTGCGTCTTCGCCGCAAGAGGCGGACGCCGCCTTTTATTTCGAGGACGCCACCATCGCGACGCCCCCGGAGCCGCGCCACCCACGCGCATTCAATTTCGACGTCGGCGATGTTTCGAAAACCCATGTCGCGCGGATGATGGAGCAGGTGTTTGGCTATCCGCTTGCGCTCGATCCGGTGACGCACATCGGCGAAGCCGTGGAGAAGAGCGAGGCGAACGGCCTACACGATGGGCATATCGTAGAGTGCCCACGGCCCGCCGCGCCGGGGGCCGCGTATCAATATCTGATCCGCACCGAAGGCGAGGATGGATTTGTTGAAGATCTGCGCACGGCGTGCGTCGGCGGGCGGCCGGTCGTCGTGTTCGTCAAACGCAAGCCCGCCACTGCGCGTTTTTCGATTCAGAGCTCTAGCGTAGTCGTAAAAACGCCGGCTGAGGCGTTCTCTCCGGCCGAGATCGCGCAGCTGACCCGGCTTTGCGCGGCCATGAAACTGGATTGGGGCGGCCTCGACGTGCTGCGCGAGCGCGCCAGCGGCCGGCTCTATGTCGTCGATGTCAACAAGACCGATACTGGACCGGCAGTTGTTCTCTCCTGGCGCGACCGCGCCCGGGCGACTGCGCTGCTGGCGTCGGCGCTGAGTGCGATGGTGGTGATGGAGTTGGCGCCGCCGCCGCCGCTCTAACGCTTAATGGCGACGAGGCCGACGACGGCGATGCGCTCGACGTCGGCGTACGCCGGCTGCGCCAGCTCCTCGCCGAAGACATCGGGATCGAGTTCGCGATAGCTGATGTCGAAGCCGCTCAACGCGGCGAGGAGTGCGGCTTGCAACTCGTCCGCTCCGTTCACGATCGCGCTGCCGGTATAGAGGATAAGCGCGCCGCCAGGGCTCAACCGCGAGGCGGCGGCGTTGGCCCAATCGAGCGAGAGCTGGCCGCCATGCATCGGGCCGCCGTCGCGGTAGCCGCGATGGCTTCCATCGACGATGTAGGGCGGATTGGCGATTATGCAGTCGATCTCGCCCTCGGCGCCGTCGAGCCCGCTTGCCAGTACGATCTCCGCATCGACACCGGCGAAAGCTGCATTGACGGCGGCGAGGCGCAGCGCTTCGGGATTTATGTCGCTGAGCGTGACTCGGGCGCCCGGCGCCGTCTGCGCCGCGACAAGGCCGCCAATTCCGCTGCCCGCGCCGACATCGACGATGCGCCGGCGCGGGAGGAGCCGCGGCAACTCGGCGCGCAACAAGGCCGCAAAACGGTACGAGTCAGGGCCGAAAAAAACAGCGTCGCGCTGAATGGTCGGATAGGCGGAGTGCAGGAGCAGCAGATCGTCGAGGCTTGAGACGCGGAGGCGGCTCACAAAGAGATCGCCGCGCAGGTCGAGCGCGTCCGCCGCTTTCAGCGATGCAAAGATTTCTCGATCCAGCGTTTCCGCGCGGAAAGGCAGGGACCAGCCCAGCACGTCGCGCAAGTCCCCGGCTTCTGGTTTGCGCGCCGTCACCCGCGCATGGGTCGTCGGCGTTGGTGTAATGAAGCGATACTGGCGCTCCTCCAGCGCGGAGAGCAGGTCGAGCAACGCGCGATCGCGCGCGTCGTTCAAGCTGGCGGCGCCTTGCCGTCGCCGCCCCACAGATGACGCCGGTACGCCTCGAAGCATTCGCCGCCGCACTGCAGGCGCATCAGCGCGCCCTCGGCGATATAAGGCGCCACATCGGGAGTGTCGGCAACGAGAGAGTGAAACACTTCTTTATTCCAGGCTTCCGAGTGCTTCACGTCGAGCACGGCGTGAAGATCGAAATAGTGGCGCGCCTTTGCCGATACGTGGAGCCGCCGCAACGCCAAGCTCACCTGCGCCGCCCGCCAGGGCGCCGTCATCTCGATCACGCCGAGGGCGCCGATCGCGTGGTAGGCAAACGTTCTGTTGGTCGCGAACGCCGCCATCGTGTTGCCCAGCGCCAGTGACGGCGCGAGCGTGGTCTCGATCTGCGGAGTGATTTTCAGCGTGCGGACCAGGTTTTCGAGCATCGGCCCGTGCATGCCCTTGGCGTTGCCGCGACCCATCTCGTCCCAATAATTGCGGGCGAGTTCGAGCTTGGCCCGCGCCGGCAATTTCACTTGCGACAGCGCGACGAGATCGTCAAACCCCGCTTCGCCAGCGGCTTCCTGCTCCACGAACCAGCGCATCTCCGCGAGTGTCGCTTGCTCTGCCAACCACGGAAACAGGGGGTCGTTTTGGCCCGGCCCAGTCTCCTTGAGCGCCTCGAACCACGCGACGAAACCGTCCGGATCGCGCGGCGCGGCGGCGGCGCGCGCAATATGCTCGGCGCGCGTGGCCTCGAGGTAATCGAGTTCGATGCGCTTCAGGTCGAATTCGCGCCGAAGCTCTCCAAGCCAATCCGCGCACGGCGTTTGCGGCGCGAGCCGGTCGTGGTTCCAACGGGCGAGTTTTGCCTGCAGGCCATGATCGTAATGGGGATGGGGGCGTAATCGTTCGCCGAGCGCGCAGTCTGCCAAAAGCGTCTCCTCAACAGAATGCCCCCGGCGCCCGCTTGACGGGGCATTCCGGCGGGGGCTTGTTCATTGGCAACACACATCCCGTGGCGAAGGTTTCATGTCCGCACTGCACGACCCCACACTCCGGCGTGACCTCGCGCGCGCCGCGCTATCGCTGGCCGCGTCCGGATCGTGGCGCGAAGCCACTCTAGTCAAGCTTGCGGACGCCGCCAGCCGTCCCGTGACGGATTTCTATGGCGCGAGCCTCGGGGAGGCGGCCGATTGCGCCGAGGAAGCGTTCGACCGCGCTATCGCCGATAATTTGGATCAACTCAGCGCCGGCCAGAGCGTGCGCGACCGGCTGTTCGATCTCATCATGCGCCGGTTCGAAGCGATGGAGCCGCACCGCGCCGCGGTGCTGGCGATGGAGCACGGGGCCGACCGCGATCCGACGCTTCTGGCCGCCGCGCACCAGCGTCACGTGCGCTGCGCGCGCTGGGTGTTGGCGTTGGCGGGGCTGGAAGCTGACGGCATGACCGGCAATGCGCGCGCCCAGGGGCTCGGCGTCATCATCGGCCAAGCCCGCGCCGCCTGGCGCGGCGACAGCGCCGGGGACTTCGCCAAGACGATGGCCTCGCTCGATAAGAACCTGCGCCGCGCCGAAGAAATGTTCGGCCGCTACGCGGGGTTCGAAGCAAAGCCGAAGACCGATGAGTCCGGCGGCGCGGGGTGAGCGGAAAGCTCCACCCCATCCGCGGCGAAGGTGCGCCGGACTTCAAGCCGATTGCGCCGGATCGTCTGCTTGACGGCGCGCCGATGACCGAGACGCGGCTCGACTATGAGCGCGATGGAACAACTTATGTGGGCGAGTGGGCGGCCGATGTCGGCGCGTGGCGCGTCCACTACGACGAGTGGGAATTCTGTCACGTGCTGGAAGGCGTGTGCGAACTCACGCCAGATGGCGGCGCGCCGCAACGCTACACGGCGGGCGACAGTTTCGTGATCGAGCCCGGCTTCAGCGGCGTGTGGCGCGTCGTGGAACCGATGCGTAAGCGTTTTGTCGTGCGCATCGGCTGACATTCGAGTGCAAATCGCGCGCGCGTAAACCTTTCGGTTAGCTCTTGTTTACGCTTCGCACGCAATGATGAGCGCGCATTAGCCATGAGGCGCGCGTGATGTTCGGTTACAATATCGATCTTAGCGGTGTGAAGTCCCGGCTGCGTGTTCTCGCCAATGCGCAGTGGCGCATGCTCGGCGGCCTCGCCTTCATGATCCTCGCCATGGCGGCAATCCAGTACGACGAGCTGGTCGCGCCGGAAGTGAACCGCCTCTCCGACGGTTGGTCCACAGCCGCCACCGACTTCCGCAGCAGGCTGGCAAGCTTCACCCTCTAGGCGCGGCCTTAGCCTTCGCGCTTCATCCGTTCACGCCGCGCAAGCTCCAGTTCGTTCGGTGACGCGATCATCGCTATGTCGCCTGGGGTGACGGCGCCGGCGCGTTCATAGCGGGCGATCACGATGCCGTTCTGCGAGACCTTGCTGTGCGTCAGCCTGAACGCCAGCGGCGGCGCACCGTCTTTGAACAGCTTCTTGCCCTTGCCGAGCAGGATCGGGAACGTCTGCAGCCTGATCTCGTCGATCAGGTCGTGCGCCAGCAATGTCTGAATGAGATCGCTGCTGCCTTGGGTGACGAGCGCCGGGCCGTCTTCAGTCTTCAGCTTGGCGATGTCGGCCGCGGCGTTGCTCAAGTGGACAGAGCCGTTCCAAGTCAAATCCACGCCTTTGCGGCTCGCGACGTATTTAGTGGTCGAGTTAAAGGGCTTAGCGATTTCGTCGTACCCGAGGCCCTCGGCGAACGGCCAATGCGCGGCAAAGATTTCGTAGGTCTTGCGCCCGAGCAGCAAATCGAACGGCTGGCTAAACAGGTCATCGACCTCCGCGCCGAACTCCTGATCAATCAGAGGAGCAACCCAGCCGCCCTTGTCGAATCCTCCGGTTGGATCTTCTTGCGGTCCGCCCGGCGCCTGGATGACGCCGTCCATCGAGACGAACGCGCCGGTGATGACTTTCCGCATGACCAACCTCCGTAGCCGCTGTCGATCCTAGGACGGCGCGGGCCTCCGCCATCCGACAGGTTGGCGCAAATTCTTAGTGCGCCGGCAACGGCTGATGCTCGGGCAAGCGGTGGTGGAAGATTTCGACGAGCTCGCGCCGGTCGATAAGCTGGCCGCAGCGCGTGCAGGGCGCCCGGTGCTCGGCCTCGTCTTCTTCCAATAGCGCGCGGAACGTGATCGGGTCACCGTCCATGAGCGGCCTCCTGTGACGCATGCAAAACTTGGCGCGTGCGCCTGGGTTCCGTACACATGCGCACATGGATCGAAACCCGGCCCTGCCGTTGATCGATATTGCGCCGCTCATGGCCGGCGGCGAGAGCGCCGCCGTCGCCGCAGAGATCGGCCGCGCCTGCCGTGAGCTTGGCTTCTTCTACGCCAAGGGCCACGCCATGGAGGCGGCGATCGCCGATCTCGACGCCGCCGGCCGCCGCTTCTTTGCCCTGCCGGAAGCGCGCAAGATGGAGATCGCCATGGCGCGCGGCGGGCGCGCATGGCGCGGTTACTTCCCCGTCGGAGGTGAGCTAACCTCTGGCAGGCCCGACTTGAAGCAGGGGCTTTATTTCGGCGAGGAACTCGCGGCGGACGATCCGCGCGTCGCCGCGGGCCTGCCGCTGCACGGCGCCAATCTCTTTCCCGAGGATGTGCCCGAACTGAGGCCCGCCGTGCTGCGCTTTATGCGGGAAGCGACAAATGCCGCGCATGCCATCATGGAAGGCGTTGCGCTCAGTCTTGGCCTCGATGCGCAATATTTTCGCCGCACCTACACGGCGGCGCCGACCTTGCTCTTCCGCATCTTCGAATATCCCGCAACATCGCAGCCGGAGGAGAGCTGGGGCGTCGGCGAACATACCGATTACGGCTTGCTCACGCTCCTGGCGCAGGACGCGAACGGCGGCTTGCAAGTGAAGACGCCGCACGGCTGGATCGACGCGCCGCCTATCCCCGGCGCGCTGGTCTGCAATATCGGCGACATGCTCGATCGCCTGACTGGCGGGCTTTATCGCTCTACGCCGCACCGCGTGCGCAATTTGAGCGGCAAGAGCCGGCTCTCGTTTCCATTCTTCTTCGACCCGGGCTGGAACGCCGAGATCGTGCCGCTGCCCGCGCACGCCAACGCCCGCGACGACAGCACCGAACGCTGGGACCGCTCAAACGTCCACGCCTGGAGCGGCGCCTACGGCGATTACCTGCTCAGCAAAGTGGCCAAGGTGTTTCCGGATTTAGCGCGCGGCGTTTAGGCCGCCGGCATCATCTCGACCAGCGCGCCGCCCACCGACATTGAGATCTGCGGGAAGGCGTCACGGAGCGATGCGTCCACGCTGGAATAGAGCGAGTTTGAGGGTGAGAGCGGGCCGATGCGCAACGCAACGCGGGTAGGGCGCATGGCCCCGGCGCTTTTCACCAGATCGACCATGAACGGCAGCCGCGAGCCGCCGCCCGCGAGCACGACATCGACCACGTCGGCGTTTTGCTGCTCGGCCCGCACGATGACGCGGTGAAGGCTGGCGGCGATGGTTTCACGCAGCGCCGTGAGATAGGTGCGGAAGTTTGGGTCTTCCATCAGCTCATTGGCGCGCACGGTGGTCGCCATCCAGCCGGTTTTCAGTGAGCACTTGCCGGTGGTGAAGAGTTCGCGCTTCAGGTCGCGCGCCGCCAGCACGATGGTGCGCTTCAGCTTCAGCTCATCTTCGCGGCTCTTTTCACCGCCGCGCTTGCGCATGTAGAGTTCGGCCAGAATGCGGTCGATTTCGTCGCCGGCGAGCGCGCTGCACTGGCGCGCTTCCTTGATCTCGGAGAGGGCCGGAGGATCGGTGGTTTCGTCGAACTCGAACGCGGCCATGTCCACAGTGCCGGCGCCCATGTCGAACACGAGCACGTAGCGCGTCGGCGCGTTGGTGAAGGCGAGCGCCGTCGCGGCGGCGGCGTGCGGCTCGAACACGCCGGTTTCCATCATGCCGTTGCCCGGCTGCGCCGCGGCGCGGTCGAGCGCGTCTTTGCATTGCGCGATGGAGATTCCTTCAGGGGCAATGAAGAGTCTGCCCAGACGCTGCGATACCGCCGCGGCCTCGTCGAAGATCGCCTCGAAAGTTTTGTCGACGCCGCTGCCCGGACGCCATACCGGGCTGGTGTAGCGGCGGCGCGCGTTGGCGGCGATGTTCGGGATGTTCGGCGCAAGGTCTATTGCTTCGCGGATCAGCTGATCGAGATACGCGAGATAGAGCACCAGCGCGTCGCGGGCGGTGAAGGTGCCGGTCGGATCCATCGAGGGCCGCAGCTTCTGCGCCAGCGCCGCGTTGGGATCGGTCGCGCCCAGCACCGTCTTGAACGACAACAGCGGATCGCGGGCGCTGTCTACGCCGCGCCGGGCGTGTTCGAGTGCGGCCGGGCCGAAATAGAGCCGGCCTTGATCGACGTAGAGTACGGACGGCGTCAGCAGCGGATGTTCCGCACGCGCAATGGCGCCGATCGGCAGCGGCTTCACGCCCACGTCGAGCGGCATGAGCGGATCGAGACAGATGCTCGCTTTCGACAGCGCGGTGCCGAAATCGATGCAGATTCGCGCGCGCTCGTAGCGCATGCTCTCCCCGTCATCCATGCCCGACACCCTGTTTCCCAACCCCGCGGCCCCCGCCGGCTTCAAGCCTTAAAACCATCTCAACCGCTTTGGAAGCGCCGCCGCGCAGGGCAGGGGTTATTGACAGGGCGAAAGCCGGTGCAAAAGCAGGGGCAGTCCGGCTTCTGGGCAGTGCCCTAAGCCGATCCAGCCGTGCACCCGCTGGATCCGCCAACCAGCGGCCGTGAACGGCCACAGACTTGTGCTGTTCTCGACAGCCCGTAGGGCCATGCTACGTTTCCCGAGGGGGGTCGGTTTCATGACGGACCGGTATCGCTACGCGGCGTTCATTTCATACTCCAGCAAAGACGCCGCGATCGCCAAGCGGATTCACAGGGCGCTCGAAAATTACCGGATTCCGCGTGCGCTTGGGGCGTTCAAAATCACGGACGCCGCGCGAAGCGAGAATCGGATTTTCCCATGTTTCCGCGACCGTGAGGAACTGCCCAGCGGTGACCTGGGCGCGGAGATCGAGCGCGCGCTAGAGAACGCCAGCGCCCTTGTAGTGATCTGTTCGCCGAATTCGGCTCAGAGCCAGTGGGTCAACGCGGAAATCGAGTCCTTTCAGCGGAAGGGCCGCTCCGATCGTATTTTTGCGGTGATCGTAGACGGGCTCACTCAGTCTGACGCAGGCGTCAGCGATGAGACGCTTTGCTTTGCACCGGCTTTTCGAAAGGCGGGCGGGCCGGTCGTCGTCGCCGGCGACATGCGCGCTGACAAGGATGGCTTCCGCAATGCGTTCATCAAAGTCGTCGCCGGCATCATTGGCGTGAATTTGGGGAAACTGATCGACCGCGATCAGGCGGCGCGGCGCCAGCGTGCGGTTTCCACGGCGATACCGATTGCGGCTTTTGCAATAGCGGCCACCTGGGCGCCGTTTGCCTTTGAGGCCTATTCGCAAAACGTCGCGCTTTCGCAGGAAGCTGTCCGGCGCGCGGAATCCGGTGATGAGACAGCCTCCGTGTTGGCCTATGCGGCGCTCTCTCCGCCTCGGCCATATTTCTTCGTAAATAACGAAAGCGCGCGCGCCGTGATCGCGCAATGGGGAGACGACCGACAAATCTCACATGAAGAGCTTGCCGCCGCCGCACCCATCACCTGGCCGGACTACGGCGGTTGCCCTGAAAACCTCGGTGAAGAGTATTACTCATGCCATGCAAGTCGCGACGATGGCGCGCGTGTTACTGTGTTGATTTCTGCACGTGATCACACGCTGCGCCTGGTGGAGTGGCGTGCGCAACGCGCGCGGGTTTTACTGAGTGTTCCTGCGGCTGACTTGCAGGAGGAAGCGCGAACGTCCGAACCGGTTGCAACGCTAGCGCGATCAGCGTCAAGCGGCGCGGAGCCTTCCACTCGCATCCCCCAGAACGCGTTTGCCGATTTATTTTCAAGCGGCGTCGAGACCTCGCGGCGACCAGAAGCGCGCGTATCTGTGCCGCCTATTTATGGGCCTGCTTGGGGCGATAGCGCGGAGATTATCGCCTGGTCCGCTAGTGGGCGCGTGTTTTGGATTGAAGTGCGTGGCGGGACGCACGTGATGCGGTCCGTGCAAGCGCCGAGTTCGGTCATCGAAATCATTTGGCTTGAAACATCGAAATGGCTGCTCACTGGCCGTGAAGGCGCGTATCTGCTCGATACGTCCGGCCCCGAACCGATCGTCGCGCCGTTGCCGCAAGAATGGCTGCGCACCCCGGTGGGTATCGGCTTCTCGCGCAAGCATGGCACAGGGGTGGTGCCTCATGAAGAGGGCTCAACATCCGTGTTCCGCTGGCGTGATGGCCAGTTCGACCAAATTGGCGAGGCCGAACTCGCCGGCGCAGGGGTGCGCGTTTCTTATGACGAGGATTGGTTCGGTGTTTACGCGTTCGGACGATTATTGGTGCTGAGCGCTGAGGACGCCCGTACGGCGCTCGACACGCGCATAGCCGGGTCGCCCGGCTCTCTCATCGGTTTTGTGGAGATCGATGGCCGGCCGATGCTGTGGGTCAGCGACATCGCGCGGGGCGGCGGCGGCGTTTATGCGCTGGAGCCGCCCGTGAGCGACGCTCAAATTCGCGCACGTGTCTGCAGTGCGTTGTCCCGCGATCCGGAGAGACGCCAGGAACAATTACGGAGCATCGTCCGCGCCATTGACGATCACGCTCCCCTCTACGCCGCCGCCCGAACCATTTGTCCGACTCAAACCGAATAGGAGACGTTCACATGCGCAGGATTCTCGCTGCCATCGCGCTATTGGCTGCGTCCGTCACGTTTGGCGCAAGTCCATCAATGGCTCAGTCCAATCAATGCTACCCGACAGAGTTCGTTGTCTACTATCAGTGGAACATCAACGAACTTCCGCCTGAGGCGGAGGACACCGTTGTCGCCGCGTTGGAACGCGCGCGGAGGAGTCAGCAGCAAGGCTGTCGGATCACCACGATCTTCATCACGGGCCATGTTGATACATCTGAGATCAGCATTGGCGCGGGGGATCGGCTGTCGAGGGCGCGCGCGCAGACAGTCGCTGATATCCTGATCCACGCCGGTGCGCCGCGCAACATTGTGCATGCTGAAGGCCGTCCGAACGATCAAAATCGGCCGACTGCTGACAACGTGCGCGAACCGCTCAACCGCAACGCTGCAATTTTGATCCGCTTCAACTAGACATCGCGCCCTCACGCAGGCCGCGGCAGACGCAGTGTCGCGCGCAAGCCTCCGAGGGGGCTCTGGCTCAAAAGGATGTCTCCGCCGTGGCTGCGCGCGACGTCCCGCGCAATGGCAAGGCCGAGACCGACCCCCTTTTGATTGCGTGAGCGGGTGGCGTCGAGGCGGGAAAACGGGCGGAAAGCTTCTTCGTACTGCTCTTCCGGAATGCCCGCGCCATTGTCGTCGACGCAGACGAGGACCGCTTCCGCCTCTCCCTGAACGGTGACGCGCACATGGTCGCCGTGCGCAGCGGCGTTATCGATCAGGTTGGCGAGGCAACGCTTTAGCGCGCGGGCGCGCCCGGGCGTGGTCACGTGGCCCGTTAGCTCCACGGCAATGGGGCCAGCGCCGTTGCGGCTAACGTCCGCCGCGATCTCCTTCGCTAGCGCGCCGACATCGACCTGCTCCGGCGCTTCCTCGGCGAGGCCTTGAGCGAAAGCCAGGTATTCGTCGAGCGTCTCCTCCATGTCGGCGAGATCGCGCTTGGCGTCCTCGATCTCGGGCGAGGGCGCCATCAAAGCGAGTTGCAGCTTCAGCCGCGTGAGCGGCGTCCTCAGGTCATGGCTGACGCCCGCCAGCAATTGCGAGCGTTGCTCGATCGCGCGCGAAATGCGCTCGCGCATGTCGAAGAAGGCGTTGGTGGCGCCGCGCACCTCGCGCGCACCGCGCACGCGGAAGCGGCCAGCGTCCTCGCCCCGGCCGAAGCGCTCCATCGCGTCGGCGAGAAGCTCGATCGGCCGCACCTGATTTCGGATGAAGATGACCGACACGACGATCAAAAACATCGTCGCGCCCAAAATCCAGAACACAAAGAGCGGCCCCGAGCGCGCCTGCAGCCGGTCGCGGAACGCCTTGAGCTGCAACACCCCGCGCGGCGTCTCCACGCGGATAATCACCTGCGGGCCGGGGCAGGTGGAATCGTAAAAAACGTCGCGGCCAATATCGGCTGTCAAAGCGCGCAGGAAGTGGCGATCGAGCGTTGAGCCCCAGGGCCTGCACCGCGGAATTTCCAGCGGCGCGCTGGACTCCAGCTCCATTTCGAGCCGCAGCGGCCGCAGCGCCAACGCCTGCAAGTCCGCGAGGTTTTCCGGCGTCGGGTTGCGTTCGTAGAGCTGGATGATGAGGGCCACATCCGCCGCCACGCCCTGGCTCATGCGCTTCGACGTCGCCTGCCAATGGTCATCGAGAAAAACCAGCGTGATGATGAGCTGCAACAGCGCCGCCGGCGCGACGATGATCAGCAACGTGCGCCAGTACAAACCCTTCGGCAGAATGTCGCGCAGGCGATACTTGGGCGCTTGTTGCATCAATCCGCCGCGAGCTTGTAGCCGATGCCGCGCACCGTCTGCAGGTAGATCGGCGCGCGTGGATCGCCTTCGGTTTTGCGCCTCAGCCGCGTGACCTGCACGTCCACTGAACGCTCAAGCCCGGCGCCCGTGCGCTTGGCGAGTTCTTCACGGCTCACCACTTCGCCGGGCTTGGCGGCGAGCACGCGCAGCAGGGCGACTTCCGCTTCTGTCAGCCTCACCAGTGCGCCCTCGCGGGTGAGCTCTCCGCGCGCGGTGTTGAAACTGAACGGCCCGAACGTCACCAGTTCGGGTGCTTCGCCGCGACTGGCGATCGTGCGCCGCAGAATCGCGTTGATGCGCAGGGCAAGCTCCGCCGGCTCGAATGGCTTGGGCACGTAATCGTCAGCGCCAATGGAGAGGCCGCGGATGCGGTCCTCAGCCAATCCGCGCGCCGTCAACAGCAGTATCGGCACTTTGGAGGTGCGGCGCACGCTTTCGGCCAGCGAGAAGCCATCCTCCACCGGCATCGTCACGTCTAGGATGAGCAAGTCGAAATCCATGCTTTCGAGCAGCTTGCGCGCGCCCGCCGCGTCCGGCGCGGCCGAGACTCGGGCGCCCGCTTGAGAGAGGTAGCGCTTCAGCAATTCGCGGATGCGGTCGTCGTCATCGACCAACAAAAGGTGCGGCGGCCGGTCTAAAGCGTCGAAGGCGGGTGCGGCACTCATGTGCAAGGCGCCGCGCCGGTATGGCGTGAATGAGGGTTGTTTGGCCCCGAGGAGCCTAAATTAGAGGCACGGACACCCGCCCCTTCATCGGCTTCATTGACAGGCATGCCTTGTGACACCGATTATCCTAAAAAACCAACCCTTGAGCCGGCGCTGTATGATCCCATTGGCGCGCAGGCTCGGCAAGGGCCGGATCATAGCAGGAGGAATGCATGGCGCAGCCCTATGACGATCGCGACGGCTGGATGTGGATGGATGGCGCGTTCGTCCAGCACCGCGACGCGCGCGTCCACGTGCTGACACACGCCATGCACTACGCCTCGGCAGTGTTCGAAGGGGAGCGCGCTTATGACGGCGTGATCTTCAAAAGCCGCGAGCACAGCGAACGCCTGCACAAGTCGGCGCGCGTGCTGGGCTTCGCGCTGCCGTACAGCGCTGAAGAGATCGACCGGGCCAAGGCCGAACTGATCGTCAAACAAAACATGCCCAATTGCTACATCCGCGCCATCGCCTGGCGCGGCTCCGAGCAGATGGGCGTCTCGGCCAAGCGCGACGACGTGCATGTCGGCATCGCCGCGTGGGAGTGGGGCGACTATTTCGCTGACAAGATGAAGGGTGTGCGCCTGATGATCGCGCCCTGGCGCCGCCCCGCGCCCGACACCGCGCCTGCCAATTCGAAAGCCGCCGGCCTCTACATGATCTGCACGCTCTCACGCCACGCCGCCACCGATGCGGGCTTCGACGACGCTATGATGTTCGATTGGCGCGGCCAGATCGCCGAAGGCACCGGCGCCAACATTTTCTTCGTCCGCGACGGCGTGCTGCACACGCCGACGCCCGATTGTTTCTTGAACGGCATCACCCGTCAGACGGTGATCGGCCTTGCGCGACAGCGCGGCATCGAAGTGGTCGAGCGCGCGATTTGGCCAAACGAACTATCGACGTTCAGCGAAGCCTTCCTTACTGGCTCGGCCGCGGAGATCACCCCGATCCGAGAAATCGCCGGCCTGGCGTTCAAACCCGGCAACGTCTCCGAACAGATGCTGCACGACTTCGCCGCGCTGACGCGGCGCAAGAACACGGCTTAGCGCGGTCTCGTCATCCTGGCGCTCGTGAAGCGAGAGCCCAGGATCCAGGGGATATTTAGAGCACGGTGCGTTTGCCTCTGGATCCTGGGCTCGCACTCCGTGCGCCCCAGGATGACGAAGTGGGTAACGAAAGTAAGGAACCCAAGCTGTGGGCACACGTTACCGGTCGAGCAATGTTTCGACCGGAGGGACGTTCATGGTCGCGTACAGATTTGATCCTGATTACACCACGACGGGGCGCCACTACGCGCATCCGTTGATCCAATGGCCGACGATCATTGCTGGCGCTGTCGCCGCAATCGCGATTGGCTTTCTTTTGAATGTGCTCGGCCTCGCCATCGGCGCGTCTGCGTTCAACCCGTACGAGATCAACGCGCAAGACGAGACGATCAGCATCGGCGGCGGGCTTTACGTGATCTTCGCGCAGCTCGTCGCGTTTCAGATCGGGGCGTACGTCGCTGCGCGCGGCTCGCGCTACCCCGATCATTTCGGGGGTCTGCTCACCGGCTTTATGGTGTGGGCGCTCGCGGTCGTCGTCGCCATCATGCTTGCCGCCTTCACCGCCGGCGCCACTGCGAGCGGCGATGTGATCCCGTCCGGCGTCGCCGAAACGATTGGCGAATTGAGCGACGCGACTGACGGGCAAGGCGCTAACGCAAGCGATCTCGCCACCGCCGAAGACACAGCCGACGCGCTCGCCGCGATTTCGTGGTGGACGGTTGGCGCGCTGTCGCTGGGCCTCGCCGGCGCGATCGCCGGCAGCTGGCTCGGTTCACATCACCCGAAGTGGGAAGGCCGTCCGCGTGTGGACGATGGCGTTTCGTACCAAACGACGCCGCGGATCTGAGGAGGGCTAGCAATGGAAGAAATGGGCAAAGGCTGCATTCTCTGGGCCATCGGCCTGCCGCTACCGATCATCATCTTGCTCTTCTTGTTCGGCGTGCTGGGCTAGGAGGCGGCGCTCTCTTCGCCCTCCGGCGTCATGAAGTGGCCGTGCAGCGTGGCGATTGGTTGGTTCTTTTCGCCTTGCCAGGCTTCAGCTTGCACATTGGCGACGCGGCGGCCGATTTTCACGACGCGGGCGCGGGCGAAGGTGTCGATGGGTTTGCCCGAGCGCAGATAGTCGATGCCGATGTCGATGGTTTTCGGAAAACGCTCGCTCTTTGAGGCGATGGCGAGTTGCGTCAGCGCCGTCACCTCCATCAGCGCGCCGACAACGCCGCCATGCAATGCAGGCAGAAGCGGATTCCCGACCAAGTGATCGCTGAACGGCATGACGAGCGTCAGCTCGTCGCCCTTCAGCTCAGCGCGCAAGCCAAGAAAGCGCGCGTACGGAATGCGCTCAAGCGCGGCGGCGACGCGGGCTTGCGGCGTCTCGCTCATTTCCCCCTCGCTTTGAAGGAAGGGGGCAGGGGCGGGGTGAAGCTCACGATTTCTTCTTCCGCATGTTCGCGTACATCTTCCGCCCTTCGCTCGAATTGATCATGAAGGCGCAGGCCACATGCGCGATCGGATTGTCGGACGTGTCCTCGTAAGCGACAGCGCGCACGAACGCGATCGAGCGGCCAAGCTTGTAGCAATGCGCCTCGGCCAGCACGTCGCGCCCTGGCTCCGCAGCGCGCATGTAATCGATGCGCAGATCGATTGTGGCCACGGTGGTCGGATGCTCCATCGCCGCCACCGCGGCGGTGCCGCAAATTGTGTCGAGGAAGGTGGTGATGACACCGCCGGCGATGACGCCGCTCTCTGGATCGCCGATCAGGTCCGGCCGGTAGGGAACACGCCCCCATACCCTGGCCGGTTCAATCCGCGTCACTTCGAGGCCGATGGCCTTGGCTTGCGGCGTAAACCGGATCATCGCACGCACCCGCTCCAGCGGATCGTCGCTGGCGGCGTACGGGACGGAGGGCGCGGGCGTTTCCTCGCTCATGCTCCCTCGCTAGCAGCGCCGGACGCGGCTGGCCAAGTATAGAAATTGACGGCGTGTCATTCTTGTGCCGCTATGACTGGCCTCCTGCCTCGAGGGAACCAGATGAACGAGACCGCCTTTGCGGAGCCGACCGGCAAGCGTGAGCGAACGAAGGTGGCCAATCGTCAGGCCATTCTCGTCGCTGCGCGGCGCGTATTTGCTCAATTGGGCTACGAGGCGGCCACGGTGCGCGACATCATCCGCGGCACCGATCTCGCGTCTGGGACGTTCTACAATTACTTCCGCTCCAAAGAGGAAGTGTTCGAAGCGCTGGCCGATGACGGCGCCCGGCGGTTCCGGCCGATCCTGCGTCATGCGCGCGAACACGCCAGTTCGTTCGACGATTACTTGCTCAGCGCCTTCGTCGCTTACTTCCGCTTCATCGTTGAGGACCACCAACCTGACGGATTGCCGATCGATCAGCGCCGCCCGCACGTGCGCATGGACATACCCGAGATGATGGCGGTGTACCAGGAAGTGCGTCAAAGCCTTGAAGACGCCATCGCCCATGGCGATGCGCCGCGCGTTGATGCCGATTATCTTGCTTGCGCCTGCATCGGCATCGCGCAAGAGGTGGGCTCGGCGATGTTGCGCCGTTCGCCGCCGGACATCGACGCGGCTGCGAATTTCGCGACTGGACTTATTCTAAAAGGCCTCGAGGGCGCGCCGCGCCAAGGCTGATCCAAGGAGATGTAAGACTTGTCCTGGCTGCGCAAGGCGCTTGTCCACTTTGCTTTGTCGCGTTCCAACGAGGCGCTGGTCAAAGCGTCCGGCGGCGAAGCGCGCACCGTGCGCGGCATGACGCTCGACCCACGCTTCCAATTCGTGGAAGCCCAAGCGCGTCAACGCGCGGTATCGTGGGACCGGATGACAGTCGACAAACTGCGCGAGCAGACTGAGGCGGGCTCGGAGCTGTTCGGCGGCAAGGCGGTCAGCGGCGTTCGCGTCGAGAAGCAATACGTCACCGGGCGCAGCCATTCTGTGCCGACGCGACTCTATTTGCCGACCGTGAGAGACAATTCGGCGGCGATGCTGGTCTACTTCCACTTCGGTGGCGGCGTGATCGGCTCGCTCGATACCTGCCACCGCTTCTGCAGTATGGTCGCGAAGGAAGCCGGCGCGCCGGTAATGTCGGTCGATTACCGCTTGGCGCCTGAATACAAATTCCCGGTCGGCCTCGAAGACTGCATCGCGGCCTATCAGTGGGCCGTCGACAACGCCGCGCGATTTGGCGCGCCAGTCGGCAGGGCCGCGGTCGGCGGCGACTCGATGGGCGGAAATTTCGCGGCGATCATCGCGCAAGAATTTCGCAAGACGAAGCCGCCAGTGCTGCAGCTGCTCATCTATCCGGGCGTCGATTTCACTTCCGAAACCCCCTCGATGAACGACTTCGCCGACGCTTGGCCGCTCACAGCCGAAACGGTCGATTATTTCATGAAGCAATATCTGCCCGAGAAGGCCGATCCAAGCGATCCGCGCATCTCGCCGCTGCGCGCGCACGATTTGCGCGGCCTGGCGCCGGCGCTCGTCTACACCGCTGGCTTCGACATGCTACTCGACCAGGGCGCCCAATACGCTGACCGGCTGAAGGAGGCGGGGGTGAAAACCTCGTACCATTGCTTTGAATCGCTGCCGCACGGCTTCGTCGCGTTCCCGGCCGCTTCGCCGGCGGCCGAAGCCGCCAATCGCCGTATCGCCAGCGAAACCGCCGTCGCGCTGAAGGGAAATCGCTAGCTGCCCGCCGCCGCCTCCATCGATCGCGGCGCCTGGAGTTGGGCGCTCTACGAATGGGCGCGCAATCCGTACGTGCTGCTCTGCGTCATCTACGTGCTGGGTCCGTACATCTCGACAGTGGTTGTAGGCGATCCAGTGCAAGGCCAAGCGATGGTCACCGGCTGGCACAAGATTTCCGGCTTGTTCGTCGCGTTCACGGCGCCTTTCCTCGGCGCCGCGACAGATCGCATGGGCCGGCGCAAACCGATGCTGGCCGTCGTGACGCTCGTGCTGGCCGCAGGCGTCTTCGCGCAATATTGGGCGATGCCGGGCGGAGCCGGCCTGCCGCTTTGGGGCGTGGGGGCGGCTGTGATCGTCGCTGGCATCGCCTTTGCCTATTCCGAGGTGCTGCACAATTCCATGATCACGCGCGCCGCACATCACGATGTGTTGCCCTATGTCTCGGGCCTCGGCCTCGCGCTCGGTAATCTTGCATCTGTGCTGCTGCTCGTGTTCGTGCTGGTGACGATCGCGTTGCCGGGGCAGGTGGACTGGCCGTTCGTCGCTGACACCCCGCTGTTTGGCCTCGATCCGGCCGCGCACGAGCCCAGCCGCGTCGTCGCTATCATCTGTGCGCTGTGGCTCTTGGTGTTTGCGGCGCCAATCTTCCTCTACACACGCGACCTCGACACCACCGGCGAGCGCTTCATCGATGCCGCACGGCGCGGTGTCGGCAATGTGATGCGCACCATCCGCAAGCTGCGGGACTATCGCAACGTCGCGCTCTTTCTTCTCGCGCGTATGCTTTATGCCGACGGCAAGACGGCGATCCTCATCGTCAGCGGCATTTACGCCGCCGGCGTGATGGGATGGGGCCTGATCGAGATGCTCGCGTTCGGCGTGATCTTGACCACCTTCGCCGTGTTCGGCGGTTTTGTCGGCGGCTGGCTCGATTCCAATGTCGGGCCGAAGCGGGCGGTGACGCTGGAAGTCGGCGTCACGTTTCTCTGCCTCATCGCCATGGTGTCGATGGCGCCGTCGTCGATGCTCTTCTTTATCCCCGTCGATCCCGAAGCGTTGATCTGGGAGGGGCCAATTTTCCGCACAGCGCCGGAGCTAGGCTACATGGGATTTGCGATCATCATCGCCATTTCCATCACCGCGGCTTATGCATCGAGCCGCACGTTGATGGCGCGGCTCGCGCCGCCCGGCATGGAAGGGGAGCTGTTTGGGCTCTACGCGCTGGCCGGTTCCGCCACGGTGTGGCTCGGGCCGCTGCTGGTGGAGTATTTCACCTCCACATATCAAAGCCAGCGCGTTGGCTTTGCCTCGATCGCAATCCTGCTTGTCGCGGGCTTTGTGCTGTTGCTGTTCGTGAAGCCGCCGGCGCAGCGCGCTGATTAAGCCGCGTCGCTGGTCAGCTGGCGCAGTTTTTTGTCGACCATGCGCTTCAAGCTCTGTGCGACCGCTTCGCGCTCGTCGCCCAGAGCATGCGGCAGGTGCGCGAGCTGATGCAGCGCCGCAACGTGTGTGCGCACCACTTCGGGATCGAGGCGCTCGGTTGCGCCTTGTGCTTGCAGGTAGCGCGCCATCTCGCGCGCGCCGAACGCGAGCGTTGCATCGCCGATCTGCTCGGCGACATCGATCAATTCTTGCGCCGCCTTGAACACATGCCGTGCGGCCTTGGCGTTGCCCGCGGTGAGTGTGCGCGCGTGCGCCTCGAGCGCGGCGACGCTGGCGCGCGCGAGATGCGCCTTCACTTCGATCTCCGTTTCGTCCGCGCCGACATCGGCTGCGTCATTCAGCCGGCGGCGTGGGCCTAAATAATTGAGATCGTCCCGGCGTCTGCGCCGGCACGGGCCGACATAGCTTGGCGTCGCGACGAACGGCTGTGGGTTGGCCAGAACAGTGCGCACGCGCTGCTGCAGCGCCAGCGCCGAAATGGGCTTGCGGAGATAGCCGTCCACGCCGGCGCGGCGCGCAGTCTCGACGTCCGCCAACGCGCCGCGCGACGTGAGCATGAAAATGGACGCGGCGCGGTTCGGGGCGTCTTCGCTCTGGCGGATGCGGCGGACGAAATCGAGCCCGTCGCCTGCCACGTTAAACCATTCGAGCAGAATGATGTGCGGGTTCGCCTTTTTTAGCGACTCCCACCCTTCCATGGTGTTGGCGGCGCCCAGGACGCGGCGAAAGCCCATGCTGCGCAACTGATCGAGCGAGATGCCGCGCTCGAAATGGTTGTCGTCCACGACAAGCGCGGTCAATCCGGACGGATCGAATTCGTCGCCGCTCATGATCGCGCACGCACCCCAGACAGCCCCTCAGCCTAGGCGGGATTGCTTTAGGAAGTGCTGTTCCTGGCTTGCTAAATCCTTAATGCCCGCTCTGCTCCAGCGCGCCGACGATGGTGATTTTCTGCCAAATTTTGCGGCCAAGCCCGTTGGTCAGCGTTTCGATGTCGTTGACGGCCTCGATAACCACGCTGTCGCGCACGCGGTCGGCGAACAATGCCGCGAGCTTGCCGGTGACGGACAGCATCTCGGCGCAATAATCCAGATACCGCGTGAGTTCGAACGGCGTCATTGATCGCTCGGGCGACGCCGGTGTCCGCTGCGATTCTAAAACGACAGTCGGGTCCTTGGTGAGTTGATGCATGTCGATCACGTGCGCGAGGGAGCGGAGTTCGTGCAGGGCGTCCAGGGCGCGCTGGCGTTTGAGGCGCTCCTCCAGAGTCAACAGAAACCAAGCTGCGCCGCCAAACAGGATCAGCAGGTTCACGGCCGCTTCCAGGCTCTGCAGCACACCGACATTGGCCTCCATGCCGTCAAAGTTCAGAAACTGCGCGGCGGCGACTTGAGCGGCAAGTCCGAGCAGAAGAATGAGCCCAATCGCAATGCGCAGAGGCCAATTGCGCTCCGAGAGCTGAGCCGCCTTGCCGATTGCGATATGCGCCGTCGCCAGCAGCTCACCACATACCCGGCCAAGGCCCGCGTTCGGAAAGCGGCTATCGATGCGCTCCTGCAGGCGCTCGATGGTTTTGACGATGTGGGCGGGGTCGAGCGAACGATAGCTCATTGCAGGTTGCGCGCCCGCTGCACGGTGCGCTGATTTATGTCCTGGCCGAAGGCGCTGATCGAAACATCGCTCACTGTTTCCGCTGCATAGCGCCGCCCGGTCGGCGCCGGGTGGCAGGTGATGGCGATGTTGACTCGCCGCACCTGCACCAACGGCGCCGGGCTGAACGCTTCCGGCGTGAAGATGCGCAGGCTGGTGATGTCGGCCGCCCCTTTGCTCAGCGTAAACTCGCCGCGCATGCGGTCGGCGAAGCGGCGCGCCTGTTCGCCGCGCACGCTTTCAGGCGTTGGCTGAAATGCATAGGTGGCGCTCGTGGCGTCCTCGCGCAGCAGCCGCACGTCCGCCACACGCCCCATGTTTTCGCTGGCGCACCAGCTGACGCCTTCGATGTCGCGGGCATACGCATCGAACGCGCGCCGTTCGTCGCCGCTCAGCTCCGTGCGTTGTGGCTCGATCAGGCGCAGGCGTGGATCGGCGTCGGGAGCGAAGCGCGCGCGCCACGTTCGGTCGGCGCCCTGTATTTCGACATCGAACGCGTACGCCGTCTTCGCCGCTTGCGTCAGCGCCACCGCCTGCGTCAGCGCCGTGGGCGCAGATTGGCTCGACGCCGCCGAAGCGAGCGACAATATTGCGGCGAAAACAATCAGGCGCGGTGTCCACATACGCCGATCCTGCCACGCCGGCTGGTTCGTCTCAATCGTGATGGCGGCGGGGCGACAGCAGTAAGCGCATTGAAACGCCCCGATGGCCCGCCACGTTGGCGAGCGGCGGCTTGTGATTGGCATCGACAAGCGGCGTTCAGGCTAGGATCAAGCGTCATGGACGCCCGCGTGCCCATTCTGCCGGAGCCCTTCGCCGGCTGGTTCGCCAGCCGCGGCTGGTCCCCGCGCGCGCACCAGCTGGAGCTGATCCGGCGCGGGCAGGCGGGGCTGTCGACTTTGCTGATCGCCCCCACCGGCGCCGGCAAGACATTGGCCGGCTTTCTCCCGAGCTTGATCGAGCTTGCGCCGCTGGCCGATCAGGGCGCGCGCCGTCCGCACAAATTGCACACGCTCTACATCTCGCCGCTGAAGGCGCTGACCACTGACGTTGCGCGCAATCTCGAAATCCCGGCACAGGAGATGAAGCTCGGCGTCCGCATCGAAACCCGCACCGGCGACACGCCCTCGCACAAACGCCAACGCCAACGCGCGCATCCGCCCGATATTCTGCTCACCACGCCCGAGCAACTCTGTCTGCTGATCGCGTCAGAACACGCGCGTATTTTCTTTGAAGACCTGCAAGCCATCATCATCGACGAAATCCACGCGCTCGCGCCCACGAAGCGCGGCGATCTCTTGGCGCTGGCTATGGCGCGCCTCGCGCGCTGGGCGCCGATGCATCGGCGCGTGGGATTGAGCGCGACGGTGGCGGATGAAGAAGGCTTGGTGCGGTGGTTGCGCGGTTCTGAACCCTCCCCCCTTGCGGGGGAGGGCAGGGAGGGGGGTGCAAGCGCCGGACTTGCAAAAAAAGGCGCCAATACCCCCACCCCCGACCCCTCCCCGCAAGGGGGAGGGGAGATTGTCGTGAATGCCCCACCCGGCGCGCAGCCGGTGATCGATGTGCTCGACTCCGATGCGCGCATTCCGTGGGCGGGGCACACGGCGCGGCACGCCATGCCGGAAGTGTATGCCGCCATCCAACGCGCCAAGCTTGCGCTGGTGTTCGTCAACACGCGCGCGCAAGCGGAGATGACGTTCCAAGAACTTTGGCGCGTCAACGAAGACGCACTGCCGATCGCGCTGCATCACGGCTCGCTCGACGTGGCGCAGCGGCGCAAGGTTGAAGCAGCGATGGCGGCGGGGCAGTTGCGCGCGGTCGTCTGCACGTCGACGCTCGATCTCGGCATCGACTGGGGCGACGTTGATCTCGTCATCCAGATCGGCGCGCCCAAGGGCTGCTCGCGCCTCGTCCAACGAATCGGCCGCGCCAACCACCGGCTGGATGAGCCGTCGCGAGCGTTGCTGGCGCCGTCCAATCGTTTCGAAGTGCTCGAATGCCGCTGCGCGCAGGAAGCGGTGATGGACGGCGAACTCGACGGGGAACAGCGCCGCATTGGCGGCCTCGACTGCCTGGCGCAACACATCATGGGCTGCGCTTGCGGCGAGCCGTTCGATGCGGAGCAACTCTACGAAGAGGTGGCCTCCACCGCGCCTTACGCCGATCTCACCCGAGACCAGTTCGATCGCGCCATCGATCTCGTCGCCACTGGCGGCTATGCGCTGCGCGCTTATGATCGCTACCGCCGCATCGTGCAGGACCCGCACACTGATCTCTGGCGTGCGCGTAATGCTAGCGTCGCGCAGCAGCACCGCATGAATGTCGGCGCCATCATCGAGTCCGAAATGCTCGACGTGCGCCTCGCATACAATGTCGGCGCGCGCCCACGGCCTGGCACGCCAAAGCGCGACGGCGCCCGCCCGATGATCGCTGGCCGCCGGCTTGGCCAGATCGAAGAATGGTTTGTCGAAGGGCTGACGCCTGGTGACACTTTCGTTTTCGCCGGTCAAATCCTGCGCGTCATCGCGCAGCGTGAAAGCGATGCGCTGGTTGTGCCGGCGGCCGGCGCCGAGAATCCGAGCGTGCCGTCCTATGCCGGCGGCAAGTTCCCGCTGTCGACGTTTCTCGCCGACCGCGTCCGTCACATGCTGCACGAGCCGAAGAAGCAGAAAAAACTGCCGCCGCAAGTGCGCGAATGGATCAAGCTGCAGAAGCGCCGCTCGATTGTGCCGGCGCCGGATGAAATGCTGATCGAGACATTCCCGCGGGGCAACAGACACTACCTCGTCGCCTACCCCTTCGACGGGCGCCTCGCGCAGCAGACGCTCGGCATGCTGATCACGCGCCGGCTCGAACGCGCCGGCAAGAATCCGCTCGGCTTTCTCGCCAGCGAATACGCGATGGCGGTGTGGGGTCTGGAGCCCATGGGCGATCTCGATCTCAACGCGCTGTTTGACGAGGACATGCTGGGCGACGATCTCGAAGCCTGGCTCGCGGAATCGACGTTGATGAAATCAACCTTCTCCAAATGCGCCGTCATCGCAGGCATGATCAATCGGAAGCTCCCTGGCGCCGAGAAAAAGACCGGGCGCCAAGTCACGTTTTCCGCTGATCTGATCTACGATGTGCTGAAGCAATACGAGCCGGATCATTTGTTGATGCAGGCGGCGTTTGCGGATGCGGGCGAAGGCTATCTCGACATCCGGCGGGTCGGCGCGTTGCTGCGGCGCGTGAAGGGGCGCCTCGTGCACCGCGACCTGCCGCACGTCTCACCCTTCGCCGCGCCGGTGATGCTGGAGATGGGCCGCGTCGGCATCAAGGGCGAAGCTGAGGAGGCGATACTGGCCGACGCCGCTGCGCTGATTGAAGAGGCGATGAGCTAAGAACCCCCTCCCCTCGAAGGGGAGGGGGAGTCGAAGTTGCGCTGGCTCCACCTTCGTCGCACGTTGTTGGAAACACGATGGGGAAACGATGCGGTTCGCGGTGGTGATGATTTTGACGCTTGCGCTCAGCGGCGCGGCGCAGGCCCAAGTGAGCGACGCGACGCGCGCGGCCAATGCGGAGATGTCGCGAACGCTGCCGTGGAGCGACCGCGAGGACGAGGAGTTCGCCGCGCGCGGTTTCATCGCGGCGTGGGACCAGCCGCAAATCCGCAGCGCTGATGGCAGCCGCCTCGTTTGGGATTTTGCCGCGTACAGCTTCTTGCAGGGCGAAGCGCCCGCCACCGTGAACCCAAGCTTGTGGCGCCAGGCCGGCCTGCTGGCGCGCGCCGGGCTCTTCCGCGTCACCGACCGTGTCTATCAAGTGCGCGGCTTCGATGTGTCGAACATGACGATCATCGTCGGCGAGACTGGGCTCATCCTTGTTGACCCGTTGACGAGTTCGGAAACCGCGCAAGCCGCGCTCGCGCTTGCGCGGCGCACATTGGGCGATCGGCCGGTGCGCGCGGTGATTTACACGCACAGCCACGTCGATCATTTCGGCGGCGTGCGCGGCGTGGTCAGCGCTGAAGATATCGCCGCCGGCAGTGTCGAGATCATCGCGCCGGAGGGCTTCATGGAGCACGCGGTGACCGAGAACGTCATCGCCGGCAACGCCATGGGGCGGCGCGCGCTTTATCAGTTTGGCTCCGGTCTCACACCTGGCCCGGAAGGACAGATGAGCTCCGGCATCGGCCTCGCCATTTCCGCCGGCACGTTCACGCTGATTCCGCCGACACGCTCGATCACGCATACCGGCGAGACGCTAACGATCGACGGCGTCCGCATCGAATTCCAGCTGACACCGGAGACCGAAGCGCCGGCGGAGATGAATTTCTTTCTGCCTGATCTTGGCGTGCTTTGCTTGGCCGAGAACGCCAACGCCTCGATGCACAACGTACTGACGCCGCGCGGTGCGCTGGTGCGCGATGCGAAGGCGTGGGCGGATTATTTGACGCAAGCGCTGCGCCTCTATGGCGATCGCTCGCAAGCTCTGGTGACCAGCCACGCATGGCCGCGCTTCGGCAATGATCGCGTGCGTGATTTCATCGCCAGTCATCGCGATGCGTATAAGTATCTGCACGATCAGACTGTGCGCCTGATGAACGCCGGCTACACCGATCGCGAGATCGCTGAGCAGGTACGTTTGCCGGAGCCGCTGGCGAGCCGTTGGTTCAATCGCGGCTATTACGGCACCATGATGCACAATTCGCGCGCCGTGTATCAGCGTTACATGGGCTGGTACGACGCCAATCCCGCCAACCTCAATCCGCTGCCGCCGGCGGAGGAGGCCACACGCTTCGTCCGCGCCATGGGCGGGCCTGAGCGCGTGTTGGCGGAAGGTCAGCGCGCGTTCGATGAAGGCGATTATCGCTGGGCGGCGCGCGTGCTCAATCATCTGGTGTTCGCCGCGCCGGACAATACGGCGGCGCGGCAATTGTTGGCGCGCACGCATCGGCAGATGGCGTACCAGGCCGAGAGCGCAATATGGCGCAACATGTATTTGGTCGCCGCGCGCGAGTTGGAGCAGGGCCCGCCCGATCGTCCAAGCCAAGTGCAGAGCGCCGATCTCGTCGCCGCGACGCCGACCTCGTACATTCTCGATCTGCTCGCGGTGCGGCTCAATCCTGAACGCCTGGGCGCGCGGCGCTTTGCGTTCAATTTGGTTTTCCCGGAGCGCAATGAGCGTTTCGCGGTCAGCATCGCCAATGGCGTGCTGGTCCACGAACGCGACGTCACCCTCGCCGACGCGCCGACGATCACCTCGCAACGTGCGGTATTCCTGCAGGCCATGGCGACACAGACCATGCTGCGGGCGGCGTTATCCGGAAGCATCCGCATCGCGGGCGATAGGCGCTCGCTTGAAGGCTTGGGCGATGTGTTCGACACACCGGACCCCAACTTTGCTATCGTCACGCCTTAACGAATCCGGTCTGATCGCTTCCATGCCGATGTTGCATCGCCCCGCCGCCAAGCCGGAGCGCCCTCGCCGTATGGCGAATTGGGCGATGCCGCCGCTGGCGATTGCGGGCGCGAATGTCGAGCTGCGGCTGGGCGATACGATGGTGACGGCGCTGCCCGAAGGCGCGCTGTGGATAGGCGAAGCGAAAACGCTGATCGTGTCCGACGTGCACTTTGAGAAGGCGTCCGCGTTCGCGCTGAAAGGGCAGATGCTGCCGCCGTACGACTCGCACGCGGCTTTGATGAAGTTGACCGATCTGATGCTTCGGCTTTCGCCTGATATCATCGTGTCGCTGGGAGATTCGTTTCATGACGGCGGCGGGCCGCAGCGTATGGATGCGCGCGATCGCGGCTTGCTGCGCGTGCTGATGTCGCGCTGCGATTGGATTTGGGTTGAAGGCAATCACGACGGGCGCGCGGCGGAGACGTTGGGCGGCGCCGTGCGCGACGTGCTGCACATCGGTTCGATCGTGTTTCGGCATGAGCCGACCGAAGCGGCGGCGGCGGGCGAGATCGCGGGGCACTTGCATCCGTGCGCAAAAGTAGGCGGGCGTGGGCGCAGCGTGCGGCGGCGCTGCTTCGCCACCGACGGAACGCGCTTAGTTATGCCTGCGTTCGGCGCGTTCACCGGCGGGCTGAATGTCTGCGACGACGCCTATGCGCGGATATTCCCGGACGGGTTGGTCGCGCTCGTGCTCGGCAAGGAGCGTGTGCTGCCGGCGCCGATGGAGCGTCTGCTCGGCGACTAAAAGCGCTGCAGCGCTGACGCGAGCGGAATCAATAAGCACACGATCATTGCGCCGCCGGTGAGCACGCGCCGGAGCAGCGGATACCATTCGGGCGCGCCGGCGTCGTTCGCGCTGCGGTGATCCCAGGCATATTGCGCGGCAAACAAGCCGGCAAACACGGATGCCGCGCCGGTCGCCGCCGGCGTCAGCACGATGAACAGAGCAAGCGCCCAACCAACGAGCGCGGGGATCGCGCTGAAGATGAGCCGCAGGCCGTTCGGCGCTTGCGGCGCACGCATCAGCTCGAAACCGCACCGCACGCCGCCAAGGAACGAGAGCAGCACCGCCGCATAGATCGAGAACGCCAGCGCGCCCAGCAGCGCCGTATCCTGGTGCTGCGACAGCGACACCAGTGCGGCGATGGCGAGCGGGGCGAGACCGAGAAAGCCCAGGCGCAGTGCGGCGCGGGGCAAGAAGGGCGGCGGTTCGATCACGTGCGCCGGAATAGAAACGCCGCAACCCACCCCGCTGCAAGCGCAAGCATCACCGTCAGCATGCCGTAGAAGAGCGGGAACTTGGTGGCGAGATCGTGGATGCGCCGCTCGATGCCGACGCGGCTGATGCTAATTGGAATGCGCTGGGCGGAGATGAGGCGCCCGTCGCGGAAGAGGTAGGTGTCGGCTTGGTATTGGGCGATCGGCGCGTTGGCGGGCAAGCGCACCACGGCGCGAAAAAGGCCGCCTTGATACATGGTGAGCCCGCCGCGTTGGTCAGGCGTGGCGCCGCCCGCATAGACTTGATAGAGGCCCTGCGCGCGCCGCAAACGCACGAGCGCGGCGCGATAGTCGGAAGGATCGCTGTCGCCCGTCGAGCTTTCCAGCTGCGCGGACGCGGCGGGGTCGAGCTGATAGCGCCAGATCGATTCCGCGCTGGCGATCGAGCGTAGCGGCCGGTTGCTGAGCACGGCGAAAAACGACGGCGCTTCGCTGAAGCGGACGGGATCGCCGTTCACCCACAGCCCCAGCACGCGCCGCTTGCGCATCACAACCGCCCCTTCATTGGGGCCGCGGACAACGACGACGATGTCGCCGCGCCCGCGCCGATCCGGATTGACGCCGAACACGGTGACATAAGAGCCGCGATAGTCGGAGCTCACCGTGATCGAATCTTCCGCAACGCCGGCCGGCAGATCGGAGGCGACATCGGCAGGCGCTTGCGCGGCCGCAGGCGCGCACAGCAACAGGAACGCGAGCGCAGCAAGGAGGCGCCTCACCAGAGGCCTCCGCCAAGCACATAACGTTCGGTTGGCGGGACAAAGAGATCCCATAGAAATTTCGCGCTCGCCGCCAGCAGCAGCGCGCCCAGCACGCCGCGGATGGTTTCGCCCTTGAGCCCCGCCCCAAGCCGGGCGCCCATCTGCGCGCCAATGACCCCGCCCAGCATCAACAATCCGGCGAGCACTAGGTCCACCGTTTGCGTCGCCGCCGATTGCAGAATGACGATGAGCGAGGTGATGATCAGCACCTGGAACAAAGACGTGCCGATGACGACGTTCGTCGGCATGCGCAGCAGATAAATCATTGCCGGGATGAGGATGAAGCCCCCGCCTATGCCCATGATCGCTGCCAGCGCGCCAATGGCGAAGCCGAGCCCCAGCGGCGGGATCACGCTGATATGGAGGCCCGAGCGCGGAAACCGCAAACGGAAGGGCAAAGTGTGCGCCAACGTTTTGATCGGCCGGCGCAGGATGGAAACGCCTTGCGTCTCGCGTCCACGCCAATGGTGATAGCTCTCGCGGAGCATCAGGGCGCCGACGCTGGCGAGCAGCAGCAAATAGAGCAGTGAGACGATGAGATCGAGCTGACCCAGCCGCAGCAGGCGCTCGAACAGCCACACGCCAGAAATGCTGCCGCCAATGCCGCCGGCCGAGAGCAGCATGCCCATGCGCCAATCGACCGACTTGCGCCGCGTCTGCGTCATGATGCCGGAAAACGAGGTGGCGGCGATCTGGCTTGCGCCAGTCGCAACGGCGACAGGCGCCGGCACGCCCATGAAGATGAGCGCGGGCGTCATTATGAATCCGCCGCCGACGCCGACGAGACCCGAGACAAAACCCACCGCGCCGCTCACCAAAAGGATAAGCAGCACGTTCACCGGCATTTCGGCGATCGGCAGGTAGATCAATTGTCCAGCTCTGAGCCTGAGAGGCGTCCCGCGCCCGCGCCCCTTATGGGCGCCGGTCGGCTGAGACGCAACGGCGGCGGGCGGTAAAAACGGCCCCTTTGGGTCGGCGCCGGAATGGAACGCAGCGACGCCGATCGAGGTTTTCCGGCGCACGGCGTGAGAGCGCGAGCCAGGCGAAGATGATGCCGGAAATCAGCGCAACGGGGAGGCCGACGATCAGCGCAAGCGGCGCGATGGCGAGCGAATCGGCAAGGCTCAAAGCAGCTCCCGCATCAGCGTCTCGATACGCGCCTAGGGCGCCGAGAAGCCCGGTCAGCGCAAATGGCGCCAGCAGCGCCACCAGGGCGCCGGCGCAAAGCACATGAAGCAACACCGCCCGGCGGCTCTTCGGCGCGCGTCCCAGCGCCCAAATTGCGCCAAGCGAGCTTAAAGCCAGCGCGAAAACGAGCATGCCGGAGACGAGCGTTAGGCGCGCCAGGTTGGGCTGCTGCCAAAACAGCGCGGCCGGCCAGGCGATCGCCAGCGCGAGCGAAAGCGGCGTCCACAAGAACGCCGGGTTGCGCCAGCTGAGCGTCGCGATGCGTTGCGGGATGGGGGCGCGCATTTGGCGGCGACTTTAACTGCTGCAGGCCCGGCGTCATCACCGCGCAACCCGCAGGCGCTGCGCTTTCCTCTGAGCTGTGGCCGTGTTTGAACGGCGCGATGGACGCCCGTCAGCAATCGCCCTCTACAGCCCGCAACCGCGAGCCGATCCTCGCCGTGTTGCAGCTTTTACTGGGGGAGAGGGCGCGAGTGCTGGAGATCGCGTCCGGGACGGGCGAGCACGCGGCGTTCTTTGCTGGTGCGATGCCGGGTTGGATATGGCAGCCGAGCGACCCGGACGAAGCGGCGCGGGCGAGCGTTGCGGCCTGGTGCGCCGATCTGGGCAATGTGCTGGCGCCGGCCGAGATTGATGCGCGGGCGGCGGGTTGGGACGTCGCAGGACCCTTCGACGCCGTCATCGCTATCAACATGATTCACATCTCGCCCTGGGAAGCGACGCTTGGCCTGATGGCGGGCGCGGGGCGGCTGCTGCGCGTAGGCGGCCTGCTTGTGACATATGGCGCCTATAAACGCGGCGGCGCGCACACCTCGCCGTCGAACGAACAGTTCGAGCAATGGCTGAAGGCGCGCGATCCGGCGTTCGGCGTGCGCGACGTGGCGGAGGTGGAAGCGGCGGCGAATGTGCAAGGTCTGCGCTTGCGCGAGGTCATTGAAATGCCGGCGAACAATTTGGCGCTGGTGTTTGAGCGCTAACGGGCTGTTGCAAGGATACAAGCGCGGCGACGGATCGGACTGAACTCAACTCGATTTAATGCCGGCGCCATTTTACGGCGGCGGGGCGCCACTATCTCGGCGTTGCGGACACCTCCCCGTCCGCGCCACTGGGGATACTCAATGCGCACAGCAATCACACTGCTCGAACTCGCCATTGGCGGCGCCTTCGCCATCGCCGTTGCGGCGTACATGGCGCACGGCGTCGTGCTGATGGCCAGCATGGCTGCGTGACGCGCATGACAGCGGGAGCGCGGGGCAGAACGCCCGCGCTCCGCGCACGTCTAATGTGAAAACACCGACGGCTGTGAGCGCGTGGGCGGCTTATCTCGTCGGGGTCGGGGGATCGGTTCTGTAATCGTAGAAGCCGCGCTGGGTTTTGCGGCCGAGCCAGCCTGCTTCTACGTATTTTACCAGCAGCGGGCAGGGGCGATATTTGGAATCCGAGAGCCCTTCATAGAGCACCTGCATGATGGACAAGCAGGTGTCGAGGCCGATGAAATCTGCAAGCTCGAGCGGGCCCATCGGATGGTGCGCGCCGAGCTTCATCGATTTGTCGATCGCCTCGACCGAGCCGACGCCTTCATACAGCGTGTAAACGGCCTCGTTGATCATCGGCACCAGCACGCGGTTGACGATGAAGGCGGGGAAGTCTTCGGCGTTGGCGATCTTCTTGCCGAGCGTGTTCACGAAGGCGACGGAGGTGTCGTAGGTGTCCTGGCTGGTGGCGAGGCCGCGAATGATTTCCACCAGCTCCATCACCGGCGCCGGGTTCATGAAGTGAACGCCGATGAACTTGTCCGGGCGATCGGTGGTCGCAGCGAGGCGCGTGATGGAGATCGAGGACGTGTTGGAGGCGAGGATTGCTTCCGGCCTCAGCACGCTGCGCAGATCGGCGAAGACTTTCTTTTTCGCCTCGTCCTGCTCGACGATGGATTCGATGACGAGATCGACGGCGCCGAAATCGTTGAGCGAGGCCGCCGGCTTGATGCGCTTCAGCGCCGTGTCCGCGTCAGCCTGCGTGATCACTTCGCGATGCACTTGGCGGCCGAGGTTTTTGGTGATGGCGCCGAGGGCGGCGTCGATGCGGGCTGTGTCGGCGTCCTGGATGAGGACGTCGTAGCCGGCGAGCGCGCAGACATGCGCGATCCCGTTGCCCATCTGTCCGGCGCCAACGACGCCGACCGTGCGAATGTTACTCATTGTACCGGCCATAGGCGCTCAGGCGCCCCTGAAATGCAAATCTTGTTGCAGTGCAGCATAGGGTGGCGCTGGGCGCAAGCGTTTCGAGCGCAAGCGTACAAAGGGCGGCGGGTCAAACCCGCACTTGTCCCTAGCGGCTCAGGTCTGCGGGTCTGAAGACCCGCGGTCCTTAGACACCCGCCTTCGTCAGCTCATCCATCAACTCCGGGACGATGGTCTTGTAATCGCCGACCAAGCCGTAATCCGCCACCTGGAAGATCGGGGCGTCTTCGTCCTTGTTGATGGCGACGATGACTTTGCTGTCCTTCATCCCGGCCAAATGCTGGATCGCGCCGGAAATGCCGACGGCGACGTAGAGCTCGGGCGCGACGACCTTGCCGGTCTGGCCGACCTGGTAGTCGTTCGGCGCATAGCCCGCGTCGACCGCGGCGCGCGAGGCGCCGACAGCGGCGCCGAGCTTGTCGGCCAATGGGTCGAGCACGCGGTGGAATTCTTCGCTGGAGCCGAGCGCGCGGCCGCCGGAAACGACACGCTTGGCGGCGGTGAGTTCGGGACGGTCGGACTTCGCCATTTCCTCGCTGACGAACGCCGACTTGAACGGGCCGCTCGGCGCGGCGATCGTCTCGACCGAAGCGCTGCCGCCGCCAGCGGCGGCTTTGAACGCCGTCGGCTGCACGGTGAGAACTTTTTTCGGCTGCGTGTCTTGCACGGTGATGATGGCGTTGCCGGCATAGATGGGGCGCACGAACGTGTCGGCGCTTTCCACGCCAATGACACCGGAGAGCTGCATTACGTCGAGCTTGGCGGCGACGCGGGGCGCGGCGTTCTTGCCCGTCGTGGTGGCAGGGAAGAGCACGGCGTCGTAATGGGCCATCAGCGGGACGACCAGCGCTTCCATCGGCTCCGCCATCTGCTTGGCGAGCGTTGCGCCATCGGCATGCAGCACTTTACGCACGCCCTCGATGCCTGCTGCGGCTTGCGCGGCGGCGCCCGCGTTCGAGCCAGCGACCAGCACATCCACATCGGCGCCCATCGCCTTGGCGGCGGTGACCACCTTGTTGGTGCTGTCCTTTACGGTCGTGTTGTCGTGCTCGGCGATAACGAGAACGGCCATCAGATAATCCCCGCTTCTTTGAGCTTGCCGACCAGTTCTGCGGCGCTTTTCACTTTGATGCCGGCTTGGCGCTTACCGGGTTCGGCCGTTTTCAGCACCTTGATGCGCGGCGCCGTGTCGACGCCGAAATCGGCCGGCGTTTTCACGTCAATCGGCTTTTTCTTTGCCTTCATGATGTTCGGCAGCGAAGCGTAGCGCGGCTCGTTCAAACGCAAATCGGTGGTGACAATTGCGGGCAGATCGACATCGAGCGTCTGTAGGCCGCCATCGACCTCGCGCGTCACCGTGGCCTTGCCGTTTTGCAGCACGATCTTCGAGGCGAATGTCGCTTGCGGCCAGTCCAGCAGCGCCGCGAGCATCTGGCCGACTTGGTTTGAGTCATCGTCGATGGCTTGCTTGCCGAGGATCACGAGATCGGGCTTCTCGGCCTCGACCACCGCCTTCAAAATTTTCGCAACCGCCAGCGGTTCGACTTCGCCGTCAGCTTTCACCAGGATGCCGCGATCGGCGCCGATGGCGAGGGCGTTGCGGATGGTTTCCTGCGCTTGCTCGGGCCCGATCGAGACTGCGATCACCTCGGTCGCCGCATCCTTGGCGTGGCCGCCGCCGCCTTCCTTCATGCGCACGGCTTCTTCGACCGCGATTTCGCAGAACGGGTTGATCGACATTTTGAGGTTGGAGAGATCGACGCCCGATCCATCCGGCTTGACCCGGACCTTGAGATTGTAATCGAGCACCCGCTTGACCGGGACGAGGACTTTCATCGTTGAAATCCTTGAGGATTGACGGCGTGTCGTCACGCCCAATTCGCGCGCGCACATAAACCCCGTAAGAAAAGTCCCGTCAATGCGACTATCGGGTCAGAGGGGCGCTCGCATCTGTTCCGCGCGCCGCTGGCATCCAAAGCCTGACCCATTGCGAAAGGACGTCCACATGATCATCACTCGTCGGCCATTGCTCATGGGCGCCGCTGCGGCAGGGTTTATGGCTTCCGGTGCGCACGCCCAGTCAGCTGCCGATTTCATGGGCGAGTGGTTCGGCGCGCTGGACCTGGGCTCGCAGCGCTTGCGACTGCGGCTAGTTGTGACCGACGGCCCGCGCTCGACGCTCTACAGTATCGATCAAGGCAACAGCGCGATCCCGGTCGGAGAGACGCGCATCGAGGGCGATCAGCTCACGCTCTCGCTCCCGGTGATCAATGCGAGCTTTCGCGGCCGGCTGAGCAATGGGCGGATCGAGGGCCAGTTCACCCAAGGCGGGGTGCTGCCGCTGGTGTTTTCGCGGGAGCAGGCGAGCGAACAGGCGCCGGCGCGCGATCCCCTGACACAGGAGCGGCTGG
>JACMMP010000065.1 GCA_014378995.1 Hyphomonadaceae bacterium | reverse complement strand
CTCACCGCCGAGAAGCGCCGGGGCATGTACGCCTGCGGCGGCTGCGGCCAGGACGTCTTCTCGTCGCAAACCAAATACAACAGCCGGACCGGCTGGCCCAGTTTCTGGCGTCCGCGCCCGAGTGCGGTGCGCGAGGGCCGCGACCGTTCGGAAGGGCTCGACCGCACCAAGCTCGCGTGCAGCCGCTGCAATTGCCATTTGGGACATGTGTTCGGCGACGGTCCGCCGCCGACGCGCCTGCGCTATTGCCTGAACGGCGCCGGCCTGAAATTCATTCCGGCATAAGACTGTGAACCTCGTCGCGCCTCTGCGGGTTACCTTCATCGTTCTTGCGTTCTTGATTGGCATCGGGCTGGCCGCGGCCAGTGTGCTCGGCGTGTGGGACTTGTTCGAGCTATCGATGAGAGCGGCGACACAGACAGACGAAGCGACTGTTGTCACTGGCCAGATAGACGGCCCCCCGCCTCTCAGTTTTTCCAGCTATGGCTATTTGCCCGGTATTGCCGCGATTGTGCTTCTAGGCGGTCTTGCCGCGCTCAAGCGCCGATGGGAAGCGCTGGCGCTGACGTGCTGGTTTCTGTTGGGAGGGGTAGTGCTCGAAGTGCTGCTTTCGATTTGGAGTCTTTGGGGGGAGGGGCTGGTATCTGGGTTCATGCGGACTGCCATCAGCACGGCTTGGGTATTCTTCCCGATACTCGGACTTCTGCTCGCAGTGGCCGCCAGCGCGCGCGGTGAGGTGCGCGCCGACGCGCCTTCCCCGATATCCAATCGAGACAAGATGCGCCTGCGCAACACGCTCGTTGGATTGGCGGTGATCGGTTATGTCTGGCGCGTGGCGACCCTGGTGCTGAGCCCCGGCGCCACCTCCGCGCTCGCCTATCTGCGCGGCACGACCGATGCGTATCTGGTGCTGGGCAGCATCGTCGGCATGGGCACGGCCATTCTGCTGCTCGTCGGCATCGTTCTCTCCCGGAAGGAGAACGACAGGTTCATGAATGCGGCCCTGGCGTTCAGCGCAGGCTTCGCGTTTGAAGGCTTTCTCGACGCGATCGATTTGATGTCCGGCGCCGGCGCACGTCTCGAAGTGGCCTACGCGCTTCAGGATGGCGTGGCCTTTGCCGCGTCTTGCGCGGCCTTGGCGCTGTCGGAGCGTGCCGGCTGGAGGGCATCTAGGGTCACCTAGGCGCGCCCATTTCCTTCCGCAGCATCGCCGCGCCGGCGGCGAGCGCCTTGAGCTTCCCCGCCGCCACGTTGCGCGGCAGCGGCGCCATCCCGCAGTTCGTGCAGCCGTAGATCCGGTTGGGGCTCGCGTACTTCGTCGCTTCCTTCAGCACGGCCGCAACCGCCTCCGGTGTTTCCACGCTGTTGGTTGCGACGTCGATGGCGCCGACCATGATCTCCTTGTCCTTGAGGAGCGCGATCAGCGACATCGGCACCTTGGAGCCCGCGCATTCCAGCGACACCTGTCCTATGCGACTTTTATTGATCGCGGGGAAAATCTCCTCGTATTGCCGCCACTCCGTGCCCAGCGTCTCTTTCCACTTCACGTTCGCATCGATGCCGTAGCCGTAGCAGATGTGAACCGCGGTCTTGCACGAAAGACCCTTGGTCGCTTCCTCGATCGCCGCTATGCCCCAGTCCTTCACGTCGTCCATGAACACGTTGAACGCTGGCTCGTCGAGCTGGATCACGTCGGCGCCCAACGCTTCGAGCTCGCGCGCCTCCTCGTTGAGCGCCTTCGCAAACGCCATCGCCATGTCGCCGCGGCGGCCGTAATGCGCATCCGCGATCGTGTCGCAGATCGTCATCGGGCCGGGCAGGGTGAACTTGATCTTGCGCGCCGTATGCGCCCGCGTGAACCGCATCTCGTCGCTGTG
>JACMMP010000064.1 GCA_014378995.1 Hyphomonadaceae bacterium | reverse complement strand
TCGGCTCGCCGGCGCCGCGCACGCTGCGGTGCTGCCCGGCCGCGATTCCGCGCTCTCTGCGCTTTATCCCGCGCAAACTCCAAATTGGCGCATGGACGAAGTCTGGCCCGCCGTGCGTGCGTTGTTCGAGCGCGAGCGCACTTGGGTGGGCGCTTTTATCGAGTCCGCGCCGCAAACCAACGAAACCCGCCGCTCGATCGCGTTGCTCGCCGGCTTTCTCACCTTTGCAAAAGAGTGGCGCGGGCCCATCGACATGCTCGAGATCGGCGCCAGCGCCGGCCTCAATCTCCATTGGGATAAATTCGCGTATCGTCCAAGGGGCTGGTCATGGGGCGGCGATAGCGCCGTCGTCATCGACACCGATTGGAACGGCCCGCCGCCGCCGGCTGAGACGCACATCAATGTCCGCCACCGCGCCGCCTGCGATCTCAATCCGCTCGACATCACTAACGACGCGCAGCTTCTGCAGCTCAAATCTTACATCTGGCCCGATCAGCCTGATCGCCTCGCGCGCTTCGAGGGCGCAGCCGCGCTCGCGCGCGCCAACAACGTCCGCGTCGAACGTGCCGACGCCGCAGCATGGCTCGCGCAAAAGCTTGCCGTCCGCGCCGATGACGCTGCAACGATCGTCTATCATTCCGTCTTCCTGCAATATCCGCCGCGCGAAGCGCGCGCTGCGATCATCGGCGCCATCGAATCCGCCGGCGCGCGCGCGGCGCCATCGGCGCCGTTGGTCTGGGTGCGGCTAGAACCCGAAGCTTTGCTCGACGGCGTTCGAGATAGCCCGCTTATGGTGTTCGATGTCATCACCTGGCCCGGCGCCAAGCGCCGCGTTCTCGGCCGCACGGATGGCCACGTGCGCCGCGTGGAAGCGGTGCGCTGACGGTAGGCCGTTGTTTCGCAGAGAAAACGCAGCTGCAATCGTGGCCTCGGCGCATGTGCACGCGTAGGAAAGCGCCCAGGGTTAGGGGCGTGCGTTGCAGGTTGATGTCGTCGCGTTCATGGCGTTTCGCAATGAAGCGTCCTATTTGGCGAACGCGCTAACCCATCTGGCCGAGAACGACATCCGCTTCGTGCTGATCGATAACGGTTCGGACGATGGGTCGCGCGCCATCGCCGAACGCGCCGAGTTCAAGCCCTATCGCAAACAATTGGTCGATCTACCTTATGAGGGGCAGTTTAATCTGACGCGGCTGCTCGCGCTGCAGCACGAACTCGCCGCGCAAACGAACGCTGAATGGCTCCTTGGTTGCGCGCCCGACGAGATCATGCATTCCGATCGCGATGGCGAAACGCTTCGCGCCGCCATCTCGCGCCTGGCGGATCAAGGCGCCAACGCCATCAATTTCGACGAGTTCGTATTTCTGCCGATCGAGGCCGACTACGCGCCGCAAGCCGGGTCTATTCAGCCGATGCGGCACTACTACTTTTTCGAGCCTCACACGCCGCGGTTGATGCGGGCTTATCAAAAACGCGCGGGCTTATCCTTGTTGGCGTCAGGCGGACATACGCTCAAGGGCGCCGAAGTCCTCCTTGCCGGCGAACACTTGGCGTTGCGCCACTATATTTTCCGCGACCAGGATCACGCCTATGCAAAATACGCTGAACGTAGGTTCGCTGCTGCCGATCTAGCTCGCGGTTGGCACCATAACCGTGCGCGGCAGGATCCTCGCCGTTTCGCGTTCCCGCTCTGCGGCATGCTCGAACGCATGACCGATCCAGGCGCGCGCCTCCTCTCTAAACACCGGCCCTGGATGCGGCACTATTGGGAAGCCGAAAGCGACGCAATCAGCGCCGCGCGGAAAAGCTGAACAGCCCGTCCCAGGCCGCATCCAGCTTGACCAAAGCCTCGGCCGGATCGATCGCGCGGTACGCTTCGCCGTAGCGCGTCACCAATCCAAGCCGCTCGATTTTTCCAAGCGCATCGTTGATCTCGAAATTTACGTCGAGATCGAAGCGCTCTTTCAGGAACGCCTCCGCCGCATTGTCGATCTCGGCTTTCACGAGCGGATGCTCGGACCGCCGCAGCGCCGAAAAGGCGAGGAACGCTTCCTTCGCGTCCTGATCTTCGCCTGCGCCAACCAGCAGATCCAACACGCCCGCATTGTTCGCCAGATTGCGGAAGTAGACCGTGTCGGCGAGCTGCTTTTGATAGCGCAAGGTCTGCGCCTCATACTTCAAGCGCTGCCGCATCACGAACGCGCCGACAGCCACAAGTCCCGAAACCGCCGCCACCGCGCGCTTCAGCTCGTCCTCTTCGATTGCGCCCTGGGCGCCGAAATAGGCCGCCAAAACGGCAAAGATCACCGTCAGAGCCGGCCACAGATTCAGCAGCACCGGCACGCCCGTCGCCACTGCGGGCGCAGCCAAGATCACCTGATCGCGCGGGCGCATGCTGGGCGTCGCGCCCGGATGCAAAGTCACCAGCTCTGGCGTCGCCACATTGCGGAAGTGTTTTACCAAAGTCGCGCCTGGGCGCACGCCGCGCCGCATGCTGTCGAACGCCTTCGCATCGCTGGGCCCGATCTCCGCTTCGCTCTTGAAACCGACCAGCACGACAACGTCGTTCATCACCTCGGCATGCACGACCTCGCGCCTCAGCCCAAACCACGAGCGGCGCTCGATCTCTTCCGGACGCACGCCGCGTGCGAAGAAGCGGATGCGGCGGATGCCGGCCGCCGAAGATTTGATCGCAAGTCCAGTCAGCTGCTTGGTCGCGCGCCGGGTCTGCACCGTGTCAGCGTCGATCTCGGCGAAGTTCGCCCGCTTCAGCGCATCCGCGAACGCCGTCTCAAATGCGTTGAACGCTGCCACGCTGACGTTGCGCGCCGGGGGCGGCGCATCGGGGTCGAGCGGATCGTAAAGCGCCTTCAGCGCTTCCAGGCGCTCATGCGCTTCATAATGCAGCAGGGCGCCGAGCAGGTGCAGCATCGCGCGCATGGTTTCGGCTTCGGCGCTTTCGCCGGCGATCGCCTCCGCCAATTGCGCCTTGCGCGCCGCGATGAAGCCGTCCCGGCGGCCCGTGCTCCCCTCTGACATGGGCGCAGTGCTAGCCTAGCTGCAGCTGCGGCGCTATCGGCCTTGCGAGGGGCCGGAAGGCAAGAGATGTTGGCGATGGAGGAGGCCGGGATGAGCAAGGTTTGGGTGCTGATCGCTGCGATGTGGATGGCGTGCGCCGGGACGGCGCTTGCCCAGCAACCCCAGCGCGATCCGTTTAACGGCCAATTCGGCGTGGTGGAGCTTGCGCCGGCGCCGGGGGAAGCCGCGCGCCAGGCCAAGCTGATCGGCGATGCGCTAAGCAATCTCGCCCCGCAACGGCCCGGCGAACTCGACGTCTACATGATCACCGGCGCGCTCTGGAGCGATCCGGTTTTCGAGCGTGAAGCGACGCAAGCGGAAGCATTGATGCGTCCGCATTTCGGCGCCGAGGGCCGCTCCATCATCCTCTCCGCCGGCGCCGGGACCGCCCCGCGCAATTATCCGGCCGCAACGCCCAACAATCTCGCCGCCGCCATCGGCCAGGTCGGCGCGCTGATCGATCCGAACGAAGATCTCGTCGTTATCTTCCTCACCACGCACGGCGCGCCCGACGGCACCGCTGCGATCCGCGAACACAACCGCATGTTTGCGGGCCTTCGTCCCGCGCACCTCGCCAGCCTCCTGAACCAGGCCAACATCCGCAATCGCGTCGTCATCGTCTCAGCCTGTTTTTCCGGCGCCTTCATAGCCCCGCTCGCCACCGACGACACGATCGTCCTCACCGCCGCCCAGCACGATCGCTCATCCTTCGGATGCCGGCCCGAGAACGAATGGACCTTCTTCGGCGATGCGCTCTTCAATCGCGGCCTACGCAGTGGCGGCACGCTGCTCCAAAGCTTTGATGATGCGAAGCGCCTGATCGAAGGCTGGGAGCGCGAGCAAAATCTGACGCCAGCATCGAACCCGCAGCGTTATGTGGGCGCACGCGCCGAACAGATGCTTCGCCGCGCCGAGGCCGCCGCTAGCCGATGATGTGACTTGAAATGAGTTCAAGCGGCGCCGATGTGGTGCGCTTCGGCACGCGCATGACGATCCGTGACTGTACGTCGGAGACGAGCCCCAGCGCCAACATCTTGTCGCGCAGGAAATCGTCATAGGCGTGCATATCGCGCGTCACGATACGCAGCATATAATCCACGGCGCCGGTCACGGTCGCGCACTCGACCACTTCGGGCCACGCGACGATCGCCGTCTCGAACGTCTCGAGGTTCTCGCGCGACGGCAGTTGCAGCTTCACGGTGGCGAACACTTCGAAGGTGAGGCCAAGCTTTTCCTGATCCAGCAGCGTCACTTGCCGCAGGATGACGCCCGCCTTTTTCAGCCGCTCAATCCGCCGCCACGCGGGCGAGGAGGAGAGGCCCACCCGCTCGGCGATCTCGGCGATGGAGAGGCTCGCGTCGCGCTGCAGCAGGTCCAGGATTTTGGCGTCGACCGCATCGAGCTCTTCGGACAAGGTTTCCCCTCCCAGCCCTTCTATGGGATGATTTTTCCCACCCTGGCGGGATGAGCTGGTCCGGGCAAGTCTAAACTGCCCGGCGAGGAAACGATGTTGCGCGGAGGCGCAGCGCGCCGGCGCCGCCGAAGCCGAACCTTGCAGCCGCGCGCCCGCGCGGGTATCTCTCCGCCCCTTCGGTGGCGTAGCTCATCTGGTTAGAGCGTGGGATTCATAACCCCAAGGTAGGTGGTTCAAGTCCACCCGCCACCACCAAGATCTATTGGTGTTTGTCGCGGTGACCTCCAGTTGGGGCGGTCTGACAAGCTGTGTTCTTTGTTGGCTGGGATAGAGCCATGACCCTGTCGATCGGGCTCGACTTCGGCACCACTAACACTGTCGCGACGATGATCAACGCGGTCGGGCAGGCGGAAGCGGTTCATTTTACGCACAATGACGAAAACTTTGACGCGTTCCGGTCTGTGCTCGCCTTTTGGGAATCGCACGACGACGACGTCCGGCGCACCCACGCCGAAGCCGGTCCATGGGCGATCGATCAGTTCGTCGAGCTGGCCGGCGAGTGCCGCTTCATGCAATCGTTCAAGACCTTTGCCGCCAGCCCGATCTTTACCGATACGCTAATCTATGGTCGCCGCGTGAATTTCGAAGACCTGTTGGCGACCTTTGTACGACGCGTGCAAAGCCATGCCGGCATCGCCTTTCCCAAACGCGTCGTCGTCGGCCGGCCTGTGAAATTCGCAGGCGGCGCCCCTGACGAAGCGCTGGCGCGCACGCGTTATGAAGCCGCGCTGCGCGCCGTTGGTTTTGAGGAAATTCATCACGTTTATGAACCCGTGGCCGCAGCTTACTTCTTTGCGCAGCGCCTGAAGTCGGATGCGATCATACTCGTCGCCGATTTCGGCGGTGGAACGAGCGATTTCTCCGTGGTGCGGTTTGCAGTCGGTCGGGCCGGGCTGGATTACACGCCGTTGGCGCATGCGGGTGTCGGCGTGGCTGGGGACTCCTTTGACTATCGCATCATCGATCAGGTCGTGGCGCGCGCCTTTGGCAAGGGCTCGGAATATACAAGCTGGGGCAAAGTGCTGCCGGTGCCGAACGGCTATTTCACGAAATTCAGCCGTTGGAACGAGCTATCGATTATGCGCCATTCGCGCGACTACCGCGATCTGCAGCAACTTGTACGCACCAGTCTCGATCCTGAGCGGCTCCGTGCGTTTCTCGCATTCCTGGATGCGGATGCGGGTTACGCGATGAATCGCGCCGTTTCCGCCGCAAAGCTCCAGCTCTCACAAGCGGAGGAGGGTAGGCTATCCTTTCATGTCGCCGGCGTCGATATTGAGCGCACGATTAAACGCGTGGAGTTTGAGAAATGGATCGCCCCCGAACTTGCGGAGATTGGCGCATGTGTTGATCGGGCCTTGAGCGAAGCCAGCTTAGCGGAAACAGATATCGACCGCGTCTTCCTCACCGGCGGCTCTTCATTTGTACCAGCCGTGCGCGCGCTATTTGAAACTCGGTTCGGCGCAGCAAAGATTGAGACCGGTGAACAACTGGTCTCGATCGCGTACGGCTTGGCGCTGATCGCGCGGGAACCGGACATTGGCCGTTGGGCTGTGTAAGCGCGCGTCGAAACGCTAGACGCGGCGAGAGCAAGCACCCGCGGCGGTTGGACCCTGCCATTATTTCCGAGGCGCTCGATCTTGGCGGCAAGGCCCGCGCGTGCCACATCCCAGCATGACCCACACAGACACTGATCGGCCAAGCTACGGCGCGGAGCATGTGGCGAGTGTGAGCATCGCCGCGGAAAAGCGCCAGCGCGGCCGCGATATCCGGCCTTTGCAGCGCCTGCTGCCCTATCTCGGGCGCCATCGGTTTGATCTCATCGGCGCCGGCGTTTTCCTGCTGCTTGCCGCCGCCGCGAGCCTCGCCGTGCCACTGGCCTTTCGCGGCGTCATCGATCACGGCTTTGTCGTAGGCGACCCGGCTGCGGTCGATCGCGCTTTTCTCGGCCTTGGCGTCGTGGCGTTGCTGATGGCGGTGTTCTCGGCCGGGCGCTTCTATTTCGTCAGCAAGATTGGCGAGCGCATCGTCGCGAACCTGCGCGCCGATGTGTACGACCACCTGTTGTCGCTATCGCCCGGCTATTTCACGCGCGTCAGCACGGGCGAAGTGTTGTCTCGGCTGACCGTCGATGCGGCTATGGTGGAAAATCTGGTCGGATCGACAGCGTCGATCGCCACGCGGGCGACCATCACGCTGATCGGCGCCTCGGTGATGCTGGCCATCACCAATGTTCAACTAGCCGGCCTGCTGCTCTTGATCATCCCGGCCATGCTTGCCCCAATCTTGTTGTTCGGGCGCCGTGTACGGGTGCTGTCCACCACCGCGCAGGATCGCATCGCGGACGCATCCTCGTCCGCGTCGGAGAGCATTGACGCGATAGACACCGTGCAGGCGTTTGGCCGCGAAGACGCCATGCGCGCGCGCTTTCGCACGGCGGTTGAAAAGGCGTTCGAAGCCGCGCGCCAACGCATCAGAGCCCGCGCGCAACTGACCGCGGGCGCCATCAGCGTGATGTTTCTAGGCGTCGCGCTGGTTCTATGGCTGGGCGCTCGCTCGGTCCTCGCCGGCGACATGACGCCTGGCGCACTGGCGCAGTTCGTCCTCTTCGCCATTCTGGCGGCCAGCAATGGCGCAATGCTGTCGGAGGTGTGGGGCGATGTGCTGAAAGCTTCAGGCGCAACGGAGCGCCTGACGCAGATCCTGGCGGAAACGCCCGACATTGCCGCGCCCGCCTCGCCCATCGGATTGCTCGAGCCGGGCCGGGGCCTCTTGCGATTCGACGACGTCTGCTTTGCTTATCCCGGCGCCGGCGAGCGCTCGGCATTGCGCGATTTTTCATTGACGGTGAAGCCTGGCGAGACCGTCGCGCTCGTCGGTCCCTCCGGCGCCGGCAAGAGTACGGTGTTTCGTCTCTTGCTGCGCTTTTACGATCCCCAGGCTGGCC
The DNA here is from genome assembly GCA_014378995.1 of Hyphomonadaceae bacterium. Lineage (GTDB taxonomy): Bacteria > Pseudomonadota > Alphaproteobacteria > Caulobacterales > Aquidulcibacteraceae > Vitreimonas. The sequence goes on along the minus strand of JACMMP010000064.1, from coordinate 78,170 downwards.
GTCTCCTGCTCGACGGCGTCGAAGCGCGCGATGCCGATCCGCGCGCCTGGCGGGAGCGCTTTTCTTACGTTTCGCAGGATGCGCATCTCTTTTCCGGTACGGCGGGCGAAAACATTGCCCTCGGCCGGCCGGACGCTAACGCAGCCGCACTCGAAGACGCCGCGCGCCGCGCAGAAGCCTGGGCGTTTCTTGAACCCAGAGGCGGTTTGAGCGCGCTCGTCGGCGATCGTGGCAAGGCTCTATCCGGGGGAGAGCGCCAGCGCCTCGCCTTGGCGCGTGCGCTGGCGCGCGATGCTCCCGTGCTGCTGCTCGACGAGGCTACCAGCGCGCTCGATGCTCAAAATGAGCGTTATGTCCAAGCCGCGCTTGCCGAGGCGCGCAAGGGACGCACCACCCTCGTGATCGCCCATCGCCTCGCGACCATTTTAGAGGCTGACCGCATCGTTGTGATGGACGCGGGACGCGTGGTGGAGGAAGGCGATCATGCGACTCTGGTCGCCCGCGGTGGGCTCTACGCGCGACTGGCCGCAATGCAGTTCATGGAGCCCCATCCAATCTCCGCGGGATGATTGAATCCGCTTTGGTGCTCACATCGGCAATGGTCCGTGCATGGGACAAGCGACAAGATTGGCTCTCCAATCGTGTCGCTCGTAAATGCGGACAGAAGCGTGCTAACAGCGCTCGAGCCCCCGCAGGAGCGTTAAATGTCGACCCCTCCATCTGTCGGCGCGTTTGCCATCGTGCCGAGTAACGACTTGTCCACTGCAATCCCGTTCTGGGAACGCCTTGGTTTTTTGCGCACAGGCGGCGACCATCAATACATCATCATGACTGGCTGGAGCTGTGAGATACATCTGACGCAAGCGGGCGACGGCCCCTGGCGCGTGCCAGCGGAGCACAATCCCTTCGGCGTCTTCATTCGCACACCGGATGTTGAAGCTATCGCAGCGCGCGTGGACGATCTTGTCATTCGTCCCGGCGGCGTTCTTCGCCACCGCGAATGGGGCGTCTACGAAGTCGGTATTGCCGGCCCGGATGGCCTTTTGGTCCGCATCGGATGGCCCTCGTCGCTGGTCAAAGCCGGCTAGCTCGGCGGTGCTCAGCATTCGTCGACGCCAATTCGTCATTCGAACGGGAGTTGCAGACGATGTATTCGATCATGGCCCAAAATTTGGGGATGTCTTCGCTCATGGTCGCCGCGACGGTGACCGTACATTTCTTCGGCCTGCTGACTCTGCTGTACCTCTTGCGCCGGCACGGCGTGCGTTTCCGCGCCAACGAGAGCGTCCTCGGCCAAGGCGCGCTGATCATGACCGTAATCTTCGGCCTATTCGCCATCCACACCGTGGAAATCTGGCTTTACGCGCTTGCATACTTGCTTCTTGGAGCGGCGGTGGATTTTGAGACCGCGCTCTATTTTTCGACCGTGACGTTCGCATCCCTGGGGTACGGGGATATCGTGCTGTCGCGCGACTGGCGCCTATTCGGCGCCATCGAAGCGGCTAACGGCGTGATCCTATTCGCCTGGTCCACCGCCTTCTTGTTGTCCGTGATGGCGCGCTTGAAAACGCTGGAACACGATTGGCTGGAACGGTAACCAAGCGAGATCGCGTCGGCGAGATTGAGCGTGGGTAGAGCGCCTACGTTCCCGCCGGCCCGACACTAACGCGGCCCCGTTGTGACACCAGCGCAGCGCCGCCGAAGCCGAACCAATTTCACGGCCCCCTTTAGTCTTTTTGTGAGTTGGTGGTTGCCGGCTTGGACTGTCTGGCATTCGGCTGACTGCTTGAATCCACCGCCTCAGCGGGTCCGGCCGAGGATCGACACGCCAGTCGTTCAGCCATCACTATTGCAGGAGACCCGCGATGATCAGGACCATGCTCAGCCTCGCCATAGCATTCTTAATTGCTGGGTGCGTTGCGCCGAGGGAGGAACCTGAGCCGGGCCTAGAGGCAATCGCCAGCGACGGGCGCGATATCGCCGAAGCTCAGTGCGCAGCGTGTCATGCAGTCGGCGCTTATGGCGATAGCCCTAATCCCGCGGCGCCCCAATTTCGCACCATACTCTCGCGCTATCGCGCGGACGTGCTCGAAGAAGAACTAATAGCCGGCATTCAGGTGGCGCATCCGATGCCAACGTTCCAATTCAACCCTCAGGGCGCTGACGCACTGATCTCCTACCTGCGATCAGTGCAAGAGCCACCATCTCAGGAGCGCCACCCTGAGACACCACGTGTTACAGGAAACGTCGACGAAGGGCGGCGGTTAGCTGAAACAAATTGCTCGACCTGTCTGCCATTGGGCCGGCTGGCGAGAGTGGGCATCCGATGGCGCCGCCCTTTCGGACCCTATCGCAAAACTATCCGCTGAATTCTTTAGAGGAAGCGTTCGGGGAGGGCATCCTTGTTGGCCATCCTGACATGCCGGAGTTTCTCTTAGAGCCCGCCCAGATTGATCATCTGCTCGCCTATTTAAACAGCATCCAGTCACAACCTGGCGGCTGAATCGCGGTGCAATTAGGTCGTGTTAAATTTGAAGAATGACACAAATCTTGGCTCACGGCCTGGTGATTGAACAACATGACCGATTACGAACCTAATTTAACGAGCTCTCTCGTCGCATTCGCAGTTTATTTCGGCGCCGCCGTCGCGCTGACTGTGTTGTTCGTCTTCATCTACGTTTGGACTACGCCGCACAATGAGTTCAAGCTCATGCGTGAGGGCAATGGCGCAGCCGCCCTCGGTTTAATCGGCACGCTGCTCGGCTTTGTTATTCCTCTCGCTCTTGTCATCAGTGTGAGCGGCTCAATGATGCAAGTGGGGATGTGGGGCGCCGGCGCGCTCCTGGTGCAGACCATCGGTCAATTTAGCGCGCGTCTACTGTTTCCAAATCTGACCACTGACATTGTAGCCGGAAAGTTTTCAGCGGCGATCGTGCAGTCAGGGATAGCGCTTTCATTGGGCATTCTCCAAGCCGCGTGCTGGGTGCCCTAACGCCCAATAAGTGACCGATCAGCAAACAGCTGAACTGGAACGGCTGCTTGAAATCCGCAAGCGCGCCCCACCGGGTTGGATCGACCACCGGTCGGGAAAATTGGCGTGATGACTTAGGCTGGCCCGAAGCGGACATTGGTCGCTCATGCGGCTAGCCACCCGCCAGCCAACTAACGGAGACAAAAGCGAGTTTTCAACACTCGCCCGCTCATGCATAGTGTTGAGCGCGGTCGGGAGGGAATGTCATGATCTCAAGACTGAGTGTCTTCTGTGCGGCGGCAGCGGCCTTACTCGCGCTTGCTGCACCGGCGAGCGCACAAGACGAGGCGCTTGGGCCCTATTGCTGTGAGGTGACTTGGCAGGGGCAAGCGCCAATCGACACATGGGTGTATTTGCGACGTAACGGGAGCTGGACGGCGGCTGTCGAAGGCGCGCTGTCGGAAGTCGATCGCGGGCCGTACACGCTGAACGGCGCAACGCTGACGATGAGCGGCGGTGAATCGGTTCAATACCAAATCGGCGCGACCGCGGCAGGGGGTCGTTTAAGCGGGAATGTCAGCGCAAGCGATGGCCGGCGCGGGGTGATTTCGATGACGCAAATGCGCGGCACAGCCGCCGGTTTGCGCAGCTCGCCGCTGCCGCCCAACTTCTCGCCCGAAGCCGCCGAACGCCGTTGACCGGCGACATGCAAGGTTTGCTGGAAGCGATGTCTTGGGGGTGGACGGCCCAAGGCGTCAGCTATTGGCGCGCCATTCATGAGAGCGCGCAAATTCCGGATCACGCCGCTGAAGCTCTGCGCGACTGGATCCGCCGTGCTCAAGCGGGCGAACGACCGGTCTGCGACGCCCAGTAATTTCGCCAAAATCCACGTGCGCCGCCCCTAGTTTCCAACACCGAGGCTCGCGGTGATCACTGCGCCTGCGCAAGCTGGCGTGTAGTTGCTGCAGTCGCGATCAATCGCGCTGTTGACGCAACCTCGTGCTTATCTTTCAGTCGTCGAATCACGATCAAGTCGTGTTTCAAACAGACCGAAGGGCGAGCGGTAAAGCGGATCAAATCAATCTTGGCGACGTCGCTGGCCGCCTTAGCGTTGAGCGGCGTCGCTGCCGGCCAGACGCCGGACGACGCCTGCGCACGCCCGGAGATCGAGAAAGTCGAGCATGACGTGGAGTGGCGCCCCGGGCCCGGCGGCGAGCAAACGCCGCTTTGGCCTGAGGGCCTCGCCATTCAGCCGCCGGATGAAAACCGGCCCGAGATGACAGGAAGCGGCTCGCCGTTGGTGGCGGGGCGCACCTGGAACTGGGCCACCTACGTTACGCGTCCCACCATGACGATCTACCGGCCGGCGCAACAGCGCAGCCGCGCCGCGGTCCTGGTGCTGCCGGGCGGCGGCTACGTGGCCGTCGCCATGGACCTCGAAGGCGCCGAGATTTGCGACTGGGTCACGCAGCAAGGCGTCACCTGCATCGTGTTGAAATACAGAACGCCGCAAGCCTGGCCTCGGGGCGAGAATAATATCCGCCGACCGCCGGCGGTGCTGCTGCCGTTGCAAGACGCCCAGCGCGCCATGGGACTCCTGCGCCAACACGCCGCCGACTATGGCATCGATCCCGACCGGATCGGCGTCATCGGCTTTTCCGCCGGCGCGCACCTGGCCGCGGCGATTAGCAATGCGGATGCGCGCACCTACGACCTCGTCGATGTGGCCGATCAATTGCCATCGCGGCCCAATTTCGCTGTGCTGCTTTATACGGGACGGCTCTGGGATCGCGCTGCCCCGCGCACGAGCCTCACTTTGGCGCCGTGGGTCGAGATCAGTCCCAACGCTCCGGCCACCTTGCTCATCCATGCCATGAACGATCCGGTCAACGATGTACGCCACGCGATGGCCTACGGCCTCGCTTTGCACGATGCTGGCGTTCCAGTTGACATGCGCATCTATGCCGGCGGCTGCCATGCCTTCGGTCTGCGCCCCACCGCCGACCCCGTCACCAGGCGATGGCCGGGAATGGTGCTGCAATGGCTGCAGGACATTCACATGTTGGAAGTGGAGTGAGGAAACAAGGCGAACGGCGTGTTGGATCCGCTTAGGGGGCCGCCTGGGCCGACGCGGGCTTTGGCTTGCGCGTGAGCAGCCAGCCGACGATTGCGCCAAATAGGAAGTTCGAGACGCCGACCTCGATCGCATGAAGGGCGCGCAATTGCGGTGGCATGAACGGATTGTCCGGCAGGAGCGGCGCAAGGCCGCCAACAACGGAAAACGCCACGCCGAGCACAAGCGACGCGTATCGCAGTCCACCGCGCAACAGGACTGCTGCGACCGCAGCGAAGATGCAAGCGCGCGCGGCTTGCAGCGCCATGACCTCGCCGATGTGAGGTATTTGATGAGCGGCATAATAGTCCGACACGTAAGGAAACACGGCTACGCCGGCGGTGATGTAGAGCGCTTCGTAAGCGAGAACGATGGCGATCAGGCGCGGCGCGTCAAAACGGAGTGTCGGCGCATTTAGCGCTGGCGGGAAGAGGCGGGCCGCAAGCATCGCTAGCGCCGCGAGTGCGGCGACCACGGCAGTCTGGACGGCGAAACTCTTTGCGGCTTCCTGCCACGACAGCACGCCGAACGCCACCGCCTCGATCAGCAGATTGAACGAGCCGACGCCAAGGCCCAGCGCAAACAGCCCCGCCACCAAACCCCAGCCGCGCGCATGCGTCGCCCACGTGATCAGCATAAACACGGCGAGGATGAGCAGATACGAAGCGCAGAGCGCGATCATGACCCAATTCCCTTAGCGAAGATTTCAGTTTGCGCCTTGGTGACGCGCCTGGAATTGGCGAAGGGCGCGGCGTCCATCGCCCAGAACAGGCTCAAGCCCATGTGCATCACAGTGAAACGCAGCGCGAGGTCGTGCGCGTCCCAGTGCGCTTCGATCAGCTTCGCGCGCTTCAGCTTTTCGAACAGCGTGGCGAACGCGGCCAAGATAGCGGCGGAAAAAGCTTCCGCGCGCGCATTAAACGAGGCATCGCCGCTCGCCAGCCGGGCGAGGACAACTCGGGCCAGCGCGTGATGCGGAGCCTTGCACTCAAGCAGCGCCCAGGCGGCGCCGTTCAAAATCAGCGCCAGCGAACGCCCACTAACGGGCGCCGCCGCGATTCTAGGCAAAGTCGCTGCTTCGACGCCAGCGAGGAAATCCAGCAGAATGTCGTCTTTCGAGCTGTAATAATTGTAGAGCGTCCCTTTGCCGACCTCAGCGCTCCTGGCGATGTCCTCGATGGTGACGGCGTCTACGCCGCGCGTTGCGATGAGGCGGATCGCGGCGTCCGCGAGCCTCGCACGGGTCGCCTGCTTCTTGCGTGCGCGTAAAGTGACCGTGGTCATTTATGACTATAGTCACAAATAACCCGTCGACACAAGTCGCGATGGTCAGCGCAAACTCGCGACGCAATCGCGAAGCAGGGCGCTGCTCGCGGGGTCGCGCTCTATCGTCGTCCAAACCTGCTCTACCATCGCTTGAAACCTTGGCTCGTTGACCACGTCCTCGCCGAGGTCGTCCGCGAGAACGGCGGCGATCATGGCGCGGGCAAGCTCGGCGTGGGGCGTCCGACCTTCGTCAATCAGGCCCTTCAGGCGTTCGAGTGGCCGGCCGCGCTCACTACGTCCGGCGTTCGTTCGGCTGGTCTCTTTGCGCCTCTGCTTTTCGCTGCGCTGGAGTTGTGCGCGCAACAGCAGAAGCACCTGATCGGCATTGGTGATGCGGGTCATGGGCTCCGCGCCTCACGATACATGCGTCAGTGCTCGCGCGCAGAAAATTGACGCAGAATAAATGCCGTCTCGGAAACTGTATCGCTATCCTCGCGCTCGCCGCCGTTCAAAAGCGGCAGACATTGATCGATGATCAATTGCATATCGCGGTTGAGCGGAGGGTTTTCCTGGTTGAGCGGGATGCCTTCGCGCAACGCTTCGATCGCGCCTTTGAAATCATCCCGGATCAGGCAGCGAAGCCCATCGACAAATTTGCGTAGATAATGCCCGTCGGGCAGACGATCGAGCCTGCCCCAGGTCTCCAGCGCATTTTCTGCTTCGCCAGACGTCAGTTGGAAAAATCCCAACTGGAAGCGGGCAATGGCGAAATCGGGCGCCAGCGCGACGGCGCGGCTTAGCGATTGATGCGCTTCGATTGGCCGGCCTTCGCCAATCAGTATGGAGCCGCGCAGGAAATGAAGCCGCGCATCATCGGGAAACGCCAGCAACAGCGCGTCGATCCGCGAGATCTGCCCAGCCGGCGCCGCGGCGACGTCACGCGCCAGCGCTTCTAGTGTCTCTGCATCTGCGAGTTGGGCCATGTTCGTTGCTCCTAGTCCTTATAACGCAAGCGCTCGCGGACGGCCATGAGGCCGGCGTGATGAAGTTGAGATATCCGGCCGCGGCTCAGGCCCATGAGCTCGGCGATCTGGGCAAAGTCGACGCCGTTCAGATAGTGCTGTTGCAGGACGGTCCGCTCCGGTGATGGAAGCTTTTCGATTTCGGCCAGCATGTTCAGTTGCAACTCGCGCCAAGCGAGACTTTCATAGGCGTCGAGTTCAGGCGAGGCTTGCTGTTCGAGCAGGCGCGCCGCGTTCTCGGCCAATAACCCAAGCGCGAGTCCAGAAGCCAGAACGCCGAGTGCGGCGATCGGATCTGAACTCGTCGCGCCTTGCGACAGGGATCTGAGGCGCTCGTTCTCAAGGCGCTGGCGGTGGCTGAAGTGGGCGGCGGACTCGCTCGACTTGGCGATACCATCGGTGATGGCGCCCCGAATGCGTCGGCGCGCGAACGCCTCAAACAGCGCGCCGCGCAAAGGATCGTAGCGGTCTATCGCTTCCAATAGTCCGCCGTACGCCAACTGCTCGAAGTCGCTTCGGTCGAGCCCGTAAGCGGGGCGGCGGCGAAATTCGCCGCGTGCGATTTTGCGCGCCAGACTGAGGTGGCGTTCAAACAAGGCTTCACGGCACACGACCTCGCCGTCAAACCTGAAACGTCGCCAGAGCGAGGCTTCGACTTGGGCGGCGCGCTGTAGCAGGGCGAGGCCAAGCCGCGGCGCGCGCCCGCTCATCTGAAGCTGCCGACGACGCCCTCAATGATGAGCGCCCAGCCATCTATGATCACAAACATGAGAAGCTTGATCGGAAGCGAGATGGTCGCAGGCGGCACCATCATCATGCCAAGCGAGAGAAGTATGCTCGCCACCACCAGTTCGATCAGCAGAAACGGCAACAGGATGACAAACCCGATCGTGAACGACACGCGGAGCTCGTTCAGGATGAAGGCGGGCGCGAGCTTCATCAGATCGACATCGGCGGCGGTCTCAGGGAGGGCGGTGCCGGCGATGGCGTATACCGACGCGATGTCTTCATCGCGGACTTGCGCCAGCATAAAAGTGCGGAGCGGCTCGGCCCCGGCTTCGATCGCCTGTTCAACGCCTATGTCTCCAGCCATGAGGGGCTGCAGTGCAGCGTCGTTCACCTCCGCAAAGGTAGGCGCCATCACGAAACTGGTGAGTAGAACCGCGAGGCTTACCAGCACGATGTTCGGCGGCGTTTCGGGCATGCCGAAGGCGTGGCGCACCATGGCCAGCACCACAGCAATGCGGATGAAGCTCGTCATCGAAACAAAGAGCGCCGGTACGAAAGCAAGAAAGGTCAGCAGCACGCCGGTGCGCACGACCTCGGATTCGCTGCTTTGAGGCGCCGCGGCCCACGCTTCGCCGAGCGTAAGCCAAGCCGTGAGCGAAAAGGCGAGCCACAATCCGCGCGGCGGCTTAGGTGACGCGCGGTCCGTCAAGGCGAGGGCTCGTCGGGTGGGTTGGCCCGCGTGTCCAGGACAGAGATGGCGCTATTGGTGATGACGATCAGGAATTGCTGGCCGCCCCAACCCAGGCGGCTAACCTCTGCGGTGGCGCTTATGCGATGGGTTTCGTGGACGAGCACTTCGCGCGCGGGGCCTGCGAGCAAGCCCTTGGCAAGGCCCGTCGGCAATTTGAGGCCGCCATTCATGAACCGCTTCAGCGCAAGCGCGGCCATCAACGCCACCATGGCGCAAAGCACAAAGCCCAACACCAGACGCAGCAGCGGCAGCTCTGGCACGCCCGAGCCAGTCGCTAGTTGCGCCCACGCACCTTGCGGCGCCAAGACGGGTAGAGCCGCTAGCGTTGCCAAGATTGGCGCGTAAGGCAGACGCTTGTTCACGGCGCCAGCGTGGTGATGCGCACGCCAAACTTATCGCCAACGGCGACCAGTTCGCCGTGTGCGATAGGGACGCCATTGACCCGAAGCTCGACAAGTGCGTTGAGCGCACAATCGAGCGTCACGACGCCGCCGGCAAGGAGTGCGTTGAGCTCGCCAATGTTCATGTTGGCGCCGCCCAAGAATGTCTCAATGGCGACATCGACATTGTCGGCGAGATTCGCGCGCAAGCTTGCGCCGGCGCCAGCTCCATCCCTGGGCGTGACGCGCAACATTGGGTCGATCATGTCCGTTTTCATGAGAGCGTGCTCGCTTCCGTTTGAGCCAAGCGCAAAGTCAGCTGCGAGCCGTCCTGGCGCAGTTCGCAGATCGTGTCGGGTTTGGTCTGCCCATCGACAGTGAGCGCCATGCCATCGTTGTGGCCGCGGTCCAGCATGATGACGTCGCCCACTGTGAGCGAACAAAGTTCTGAGAGCGCCATACGTCCACGTCCGATCATGGCGCCAACGCGAATGGGCTGGCGCCTAATGGCGTCGTCGCGGTGCTTGGGCGCAGCTCTCGGTGAGCGGGGCCCGATAGCGTCCAAGCGCGCTTTGATGGCGCGCGGTCGCAACGCGTAGAGGTTTAAGACGTTGGATGCGGCGCCGATGCTGACGTTCAAGGCGATGTCGTCTCTGCCGTGCCGGTATGCCCCGCGTTCGCGGGTGTCGGGGCCAAGTGAAAACACGCCCGCAACGTCGCGTATAAAATCCTGCGCGGTCGTGCAGGCGAGGTCCTGAAAGAGTTTTTGCTCCGCCTCCTTCAATACGCGCGTTCCGGTATCGAGCCCCAGCATCCAACATGCGATTGGAGTGTGCGCTCTCGGATCGAGCGCGAGGACCAGCCCGGGTTCAAGGCTTTCCCAGGTGGTGGCGCCGCTCGGAGGCCCGGCGCAACGGGCGCCGTCGCAGACCCGTATATCGATGGTTTTGCCGGCGCCGAACCAGCGCGCGGCCCAGGCGCGCGCACGCGCGCCAACAAGGCCGGCGAGCGTGTCATCAAAGAGCGCCCCGGCCGGCGCCCAAGGTTCGGCGTGCGCGCTCATCACTGCCCTCGGATGCCAAACAATTGCTGGATCATGTCGTTGGAAACCGAGATGACCTGAGAGGAGGCTTGGTAGCCGCGCTGCACTAGGATCAGCTCGCCAAACTCGCGCGATAGATCGACGTTCGAAGATTCAAGACGCCCAGACACGACCTTGCCAACGCTGTCGCTATCGCTGGTCAGGAATTGGCGTCCATTGGCGCCCTCATAAGTGAAGAGCCCGCCGCTCTGGGCCTCAAGCGCTTGGAGATCGGTAAATGTTGCAATGGTGACCGCGCCCAGGGTTTTCTTCTGTTCGTTTGAGTAAGAAATTTCAAACACCCCCTCGTCATTGATTCCCATCGCCGTTATCTCGCCGGCGGCGTATCCGTCAGACTCTGAGATCCGCAGCGTCGATACGTCTCCAGACGAGAACGACGATGCGACGGAGAAATCGAGGTCCACCGCCGCAGCGCCCGAGCCGAAGCTGAGACGCGACGTTGCGGGGTCTGCAATACTGCCGATGAAGCGAAGCGTTTGCTGGCCGACTGAGGCGCCGGCGCCATCGGTGACGGTCACCGTCCATTCCCCAGGCGGGGAAGTCGGGGTGCGTTCGAATTTGATCTGCCAATTCTGGGAGTCGCCCGCCGCGGTGAACACTTTGACGTTGGAGAGCGTGAAGGTCTGAGCCGACGAAGAGAGATTATCGGCGAATTTGATTTCAGTGGTCGCTTGCGGCGGCGAGCTTCTGTGCGAGCCTACGGAAAGGGCGGTGGGCGTGCCTGCGCTATCGAGCACGGTGAGCTTATAATCGGTGCCGGCCAAAACGATGTCGCCGTCTTCGTTGACTTCAAAGCTGCCGGTGCGTGCAAAGACGTGCTGGGCGTCTTTCAAGAGCACAAGGAAACCGTCCCCGTCGATCGCAAGGTCGAGGTCTCTATCCGTCTGCCGAAGCTCTCCCTGACTAAAATCGACGCGCCCGTCGCTCATGGCGACGCCTTGTCCGCCGGCGCCGCCGAACAGATTGACGAAAGCAAGGTCTGTCGCCTTGTAGCCGGTCGAGTTGATATTGGTGATGTTGTTGCTGATCTGGCGAAGGCCTTTGGAGAAGGCGTTCATGCCGCTTAGGCCGATAAAGATTGAACCGAGCATGCTTAGTCCTCCACTGCTATGCGAGAGACGCTGGAAAGGGCGATGTTGGAGATCGTGCGTCCGTCGGATGTTTCGACGGTCAGCCGGGGCTCGCCGGTCTGGAAGGAAATCGATTCAACCCGGCCGGAAATGATTCCCGCGCCCGCGGGAATATCGACTGTGCGGCCCAGCACGTTGGTGGCTTGGCTCGCCGCTTGCGCTTGAAGAATGCCCAGGATGCGCTCGCTCATGGTTTGGGTTTGCTGAATTTGCGAAAATTGCGCGAGCTGGGAGACGAACTCGAAATTCTCCATTGGCTTCAGCGGATCCTGATAGGTCAATTGCGTCAGCACGATCTGCAGCAAGTCCTCAAAGCCGAGGCCGAATGCGTCGGTTGCGGATTGCCCGTCTGAAGCGGTGCTGGGGCTTGGATCGCCCAACGCACGTGTCGCGCCGATTGCTTCGATTTCAGCCATGCTTGGAAGCTCCCGCGAAGGCGGCGCCCACCGCCTCGCCGTTGATTGTCAGCTCTGCGTGTAAGCCGTGACGAGCGAGCACGGCGGCAATTTCCTGACGCAGGCGCGCGCGGTCATTCAAAGTGAGCGCGCCGAGGCGCGCATGAACACGAAGCCCTGCTTCGCTTGCTTCCATCGCCACAAATACGGCGCTCGCCTGCATCCGTGCTCGTGCTGCATCGAGGAGCGGCGATGGTTGACGTGTTGATGTTTTCACCGGCGGCTCCGCAGCGCGCGGCTGGGGTGCGGTATTTGCCTGGGGCGCGGGATCTGCCGCGGGATGATGCTTGCTCAAGCTGAGCGCTGGCGTCGGCCGCACTGCACGATTCATCGGCGCGGCGGAGTTAAGCGCGGGTGCAGCAATCGGCTTGAGCTGCGCTGCATGCACGCTGGCCGCGGGAAGAAGAACGGTGTCAGCGACCGTCGCATTCGCCGGCTTGGGTGCGGAGACCTGTCGCTCCAATTTCTGGACAGGAGGGGCGTCGTCTCTGCCGAACACGCCTGTCTCGGAAAACTCTAACGCTCGCGTCAAAGTCGCACGCTCAAGCAGGTCGGCGAACGTCATTGCGTCTGGCTCAAGCGAATTGTGCACGGCGCCGGAAATATCCATCCGTGCGGCGCCAGGAGTGGCCACGCTGAAGAGGGCGGACAAGTTCACGAGCGCACCCATTTGTAGGCAAGCGCGGCCTCGACATGGGCAAGCGCTGCTTCCTCGGCGCGTGAGGAGATTCTCCGCTTTAGTTTGCGCGTTGATTTGTTCGCCTGCTTTACCCGAGCCTGATAAAGCGCAAGCTGCTCACCAGCGCGCCGGGTTTCCAGGCGCGAGGTTTCGAGAGCGTCCGCCGCCGCTTGGTGCTGCGCGCGTCTCTCTTCAAACATGAAAGCGTAAGCACTAAGCGCGTGCGGATCGACACCGCCTCCAATTAAGCGGGCTTTCCAATCCGCGATGAGATCATCGACGGCGCGGGCCGAGGTCTCGTTATGGTACTGGCGGGCCGATTCCTCTTCGCGCGCCAGAGAGAGCTCGCGCTCACCAAAGCTGCACTGCGCCTCGTGCACGGCGGCAAGGCGACGCATATGGCGAAGGCGGGGGCGATCACGCATGGGCGTGCCTGCGGACGCCAGTGCTGGCAAGCCCGGCGACGGTTTCACCGAGGCGCGTGCGTTCGCCGGTCTGCTGACACAAAAAGCGCACGAGGCCTTCGCGTGCCGCGATCGCCTCGTCAAGGCGCGCGTTGGCGCCTGGCTTATGGATACCGCTTTCAATCATGACACGCGCGTCTTCGTACGTGCTCAGCAGCTGGAGGGCGCGCCGGGCCGCGTTTTTGTGCTCGCCCGTCATGAGTTCGCCCGACTGCCGCGAAATGCTCCGCAGCACGTCGATGGCCGGGTAGTGATTCTGTTCGGCCAGGTGACGCGACAGGACGATGTGCCCGTCGAGCAGCGACTTCATGATCTCGGTGATCGGGTCGTCGACGTCGTCGGTTTCAGCCAGCACCGTCATGATCGCCGTAATGGCGCCGCCGGCGCGGGCGCCGCCGCACCGCTCGACCAAGCGGGGAAGAGCGGCAAAGACGTTTGGCGTATAGGCGCGAAGCGTGGGCGGGGCGCCGGCCGCAAGCCCAATCTCCCGCAGCGCCATCGCAAATCGCGTAGCCGAGTCGACGATCAGCAGAACGTGCTCGCCCCTCTCTCGCCAATGTTCAGCTAGAGCCAGCGCCTGGTAAACTGCACGAGCGCGGAGTGGGGCGCTCTTGTCGGACGTGGCGGCCACGCATTTGTAGCGTTCCGCATCGGCGCGCCCGGAAATCGTGCGCCAGAGCGCTTCGACTTCGCGCCCGCGTTCGCCAACCAGACAAAGCACGCACCGGTCGCACTCAATTCCAAGCGCAAGCTCGGTCATCAAATTTGTTTTGCCCACGCCGGAGGCGGCGAAGAGCCCGATGCGCTGCCCGCGGCCGAGCGTCAGCAAACCGTCAATGGCGCGCAGGCCGGTCTCGACGATGCGATCGGGCGCTTGGCGGTCCATCGGCGCGAGCACCCGGCCTTGCAGCGGCATGAGGGCGCCGGGAAGGATTGGTGGGCCATGATCGATAGGGTCAGCCAGCGCGTCGATAGCGCGCCCGGAAAAACTGTCGCCTACGGCCGCTTGCGCGCGCATCGGTCGTGCGACGACGCGAGCGTCAGGGGCGATTGTCGCGTCTTGCTCAAGCGGGATGAGCACCACGCGGTTGTGCCCCACCGCGGCGACTTCGGCCAGAACGGGTCCCTCACCGCCTTCGATTTCGCACATGTCCCCGACGCTGGTGAGCGGACCGTTTGCCTGAACATGGCCGGGAGCGACATCCCGGACAAAGCCGACACGTTTGGCGATATTCATTTGGCGAAGCGCCAATGCGAAAGGATGGCCGGCGCTCATTGGCTAGCCAGGGTGCGAAGGCGCGTTTGCAGATCGCGCCAATGATTTGGCAGCGACAGTTCAATCTGCCCGAGACGCAAATCAATCCGGCAAGACCCGGCCGGGAGCATCGCGTCGCGCTCTATTCTCAGTCCTGGATGGCGTCCCGTCATGGCGGAGAGCGCATTATCGTCGTGGAAGTCCGCGCCGCTGACGGCGACTTTCAAAACGCTTTCGCCCCGAATGTCGGCGAGCTGTCGCTCAAGCGCGCGTTCGACAAGATCGCCGTAATCTTCCGCGCGCGCGAGCACGCCTTCCAACGCGATCTCGCACAACAGTGGCGCCAGCGCCTCCAAATCGCCAATGCGCCGGGCTAACGATTCGGCGGCGGTACTCAGGCACTTTTCCAACGCCGCGAGAGATGCCGTCTCATCGCGCTTAAACGCTGCTTCGGCTTCGTTCTTGGCTTCACTGCGCTCGCGCTTCAGATCGTCGATATGCGCGATGCGCTGCTGCGCTAGCGCCTCCTCCAAGTCCTGGATGCGGATCTGCTCCGCGGTTAGCACAGGCTCAGCATCCGCCGCGGTCGCTTGGCTCAGCGGCCGCCATTGCGGTGCGGACACGAGCGCGGCGTTTGAGATCTGGCCTGGACGGATAAGCGTGCTCATGCAGGCTGGCTCCGCGCCGTGAGCGTGTTCAGCGCCTGGCGAGCGGCGGGCGTTATCGCGCCGTCTTCGCCGCCAGCCAGCAACACGGCGATGCGCTTTCGCAGCCAAGGCGAATAGCGGGAAAGATCGGCGCGCGCGGGGGAGGGCGCCGCTGCGCTCGGCGAGTTATCTGGCTCAGCAAGCTTTTGCATGAACAGCTTAAGCCTAGCACGGGCCGCCTGCGGCAACTGACGCTCCACCGCGCACTGATCTGCGAAACTAAGCGCGGCGAACTCTAGCAACGCGTCATCTGCCATCGAACGCCTCCACGCCTTGAGCTTCGAGCCGAGCGCGCAACCGGGCGGCTATGAGTTTTTGCTGTTCGAACGAAAGCGTGGGCGTCGTTGCTCGTCGCCAGATCAGCGCGCCGACAAGTGCGGCGATCGCGAGCAATGCGCCGATCACCACAAGCCAGGCGGGGAAGAAGGGCGCTCGCCGGGTTTCGGGACCGGCAGATGCCGCGACCACTGCTGTGTCGATGTCTGGCGTGGGTGCATAGACGTCGGGCGCAAGTGGCTCGACGCGGAAAGCCAGCAATTGACGCGATGAACCGTCAATTAGGTCTGCGCGCAGAAACTCGGCGCGAACCCGTTCGCGTTCGTCGGGACTGAGCGAACTTTCTGTCGCGATCGTGATAAGCCGCCGGGCAGAGCTGTCTGTCTCGCCGTCAGCCGCTCCAGCAAGGGCGCCCGGAATATCTTCCACGCGAATATCGAAGCGCCGGTTGGGCACGGCTAACCGCATGACCTCGCTGATATAGTCAAGCGAGGGCGACGTGCTGGCGCTATCGGCAATCGGTGCGGCGACTGTATGCGAAACGGTGACGCGCGAGCTGATGACCTCACCGCGTCCGCTCAGCACAACCACATCCGTCGCGGCAAGGTCGGCGACAGCAGCGGCGACCAAGCGCTGCACGCCTTCAATGCGATCGGCGGTTGCTTGCTCGCCGGGCTGCATGACGAGCGTGACGGCGGCTTCCGCGTTGCGCCGCTCGCCGCGAAAAAGCGTCCGCTCTGGCATCGATACATGCACGCGCGCCTCCGCGACGCCTTGCATCGTCATGATCGTCCGCGCGAGTTCGCCTTGGATGGCGCGTTGGTAGCGGATCTTCTGCGCGAAATCGGTGAGCCCCATGTCGGATTCGTTGAAGAGCTCAAAGCCGTCGAGCCCGCTCAGCGGTCCGCCCGATGATGCAAGGCGCAGCCTGAGGGCGTCGGTTTCGCGCGCCGGCGTCAAGATGTCGGCGCCGTCCGCTTCCAATCGGTACGCGACGCCGTCTTCTTCGAGGGCGGCGACGATGGCGGCTGCTTGCGCGGGCCTTAGATCACGATAAAGGAGCGTAAAATCTTGCCGGAGCGCCAAGAAATACCAGGCGATCAAGCCGGCGACGAGGATCGCGACTACGATCGCGATCGCACGGCGCGAGATCGTGGCCTGCTCTGTGGGGGCGAACTGCTCCTCCATTCGATCAGAGCTGCATGTTCATGATTTCGCGATACGATTCGACAACGCGCGTGCGGACCTGCAAGGCAAGTTCGACAGCGATCCGCGCTTCTTCCAGGGCGATGGTGACCTCGTGAACCGGAATGGAATCGTCGACCACGAACGCGCGCACCATTTCGTCGGCGTGAGCGACGCGCGCCTCCACAGCCGCGGTTGCGCGCGAGAGCATGCCGGCAAAGTCAGCGCCGCCTACGCCTTGCACATCGGCCGCCGAGTTGGGACGCGCCGAAACGGCCGCCGTCAGACTGAGCGCGGGTTCTGCCGCGCCGGAATTGGCGGCCACCGCGCCGATCGCTTCACTTGCGCTCATGATTGGCGTCCGATGTCGAGCGCGCGCCCGTACATGTCTTGGGCGATCGAGATGGCGGCAAGATTGGCCTCGTAGGCGCGCGAGGCGCGGATCATGAGCGTCATCTCGCCGGCGTGATCGATGGCCGGGTAGGTGACGAAGCCTTCCTCATTGGCATGCGGATGGGCGGGTTCAAACGCGCGGCGTGCGCCATCCGCAATCGGCTCGATGCCCAGCACCTGCACCCCGCTCGGGGCCAAGGCGACGTTCGCTTCGCTCAGCATCGCGGCGAAGTTCACCGATGGCCCGCTCAGCAGGCGCAAAGGCTGATAGACGCTTCCGTCCGCCGAGCGGGTGCTGTTGAGGTTCGCTAGATTTTGGGCGCTAATTTCAAGACGTCGCCACTCCACATCCAGCGCGGATCGGCTGATTTCGATCGCGTTCATCTCTTATCGTCCTCCCATCACGACACTGCGATGCAGCGCCATCTGCCGGCCCAGGATGTCGATTAGCGCCCGGTAGCGAGCGGCGGTCTGTGAGGCGGTGGCAAGCTCAAGATCGAGCCGAAGCGCACCCGCCTCTTCGCCTTCAGTGATTATTCGCGGCTCCACCGCCTCAATGGCGCGCGCGCCTTGGCGTGACGCGCGCGCCAATTCATCTTCGAACGTCACCCGCACCGGCCGGTAATCGGGCGTATTGGCGTTGGCGATGTTCTGGGAGGTGAACAGAAATCTTTGATTGAGGCCTTCGAGCGCCTTGTGGATCAGAGCAGCGGAGATCGGGTCCATGCGCGGGCTCCTATTGCACGATGATTTCAGCATGCAGCGCGCCCGCCGTGCGCACCGCTTGCAGAATGGAGATGATGCGGCGGGTATCGACCCGCGCTCGAGCCAGGCCCTGCACAAGGTCGGCGACGCTCGTATTCGAGAAAGTGGCGACCATGTTGTTGCCGTCGCGATCAACGTCCAGGGACGTGTTGGTGATCACAAGGCTGCGAACATCTGAGGCAAACCCGCGAATGAACCCGGGCTGAGAGGCGCTCGTCTCAGCCGTCACGGTGACGCGGATGTCGCCTTGCGATACGACCACGCTCGAGATCATGACGTCGCCACCGGCAACGATGGTTCCTGTCCGCTCGTTGATGACGACGCGCGGCGCGCGGTCGGGCTCAACACGCAAGTTTTCGAGCGTTGAGACAAAGCCGGCAAGTTCGCCAGCGCCCGGCTCGTAAAAGATGCGCACTTCGTCGGCGTTGGCGGCTTGTGCGATTGGGCGCCCGAAATGGCCGTTAATGGCGCTAGCGATGCGCGACGCGGTCGTGAAGCTCGGCTGGCTCAGCAAAAACCCAAGCCGCCCGTCAGGACCCAGCACGCTCGCGTCCACCGGCCGCTCGACCGTTGCACCGCCGTCGATGCGCGCAGTGGTCGGATAATTGCGCTGACTGAGATTGAGCTGGCTCTCAAAACTATCGCCGCCGGCGACAAGCGAGCCTTGCGCCAGTGCGTAAGGGCGGCCATCGGGCCCGAGCAGGGGCGTCATCAAGAGGGCGCCGCCGGCAAGGCTCCGGGCATCGCCGGTGGAGCTCACCGTGACCGAAATGCGGTCGCCAATATTCGCGGAAGCGGGCAGCGATGACGTCACCACGACCACGGCGACGTTGCGGCTATTAATGTCTTCGTCGCTGACGACGGCGCCGAGGCGGCTATAGACGTTGGACAGCGCTTGGCGTGTCACAACGCTGCGCGGGGAATCTCCCGAGCCGGCTAGACCAACGACGATGCCATAACCGATGAGCGCGTTTTCGCGCCACCCTTCAAAGCGCCCCAAACTTTGCAGCTCAGTCTGTTGCGCGGCCGCTGGCGAAGCCAAGCCAAAGAGGAGCGCCACGCAAGAAAGGACGAGGTTGGTGAACGAAAGAGGTTTCATCCGCCCAGCCCCAAGAGGCCGAAGAAGCGGTGGATCAGGTTTGGTCGTGCGTTGCGCGATACAAACCCATGGCCGTCATAAGAGATTTCCGCGTCCGCGAGCCGCGTCGACAAAACCTGATTGCCGTTCTGGATATCGCCCGGCCGAACCCGCCCGCGCACCCGCACTAGTGTCGTCTCGCCGTTGATATTCATGCTTTGCTGGCCGGCGACCTGAAGGTCGCCATTGGCGAGCACGTTTTCGACAACGACGCTGATTTCGGTGACGAAGCTTTCGCTTCGGCGCACTTCGCCTTGGCCGCTATAGGCGCCATCGAGCGAGAGCGAGCCGCTCTCATCAAGTTCGCCGCCTTGAATGCTTCCCTCGAAGGATCTGCGCGTGCGCGACGTGTTTTGGGCGGCGTTGCGCGCTTCAGCGCTCTGATACACCACGATGGTGATGACATCGCCAACGCGCGACGCGCTTTGATCGCTCGCCAGTGCAGCAAAGCGGCTTTCTCCGAAGAGATTATCGCTGTGCGCCGGCGTGCTGAGAAGAAGAAGCCCAAGGCCGATGAGCGCGAATCTCTTCATGGCGCCGCGCTCGGGTCTGGGAAGGCGACGGCAAACACGGCGCCGTCTTCGTCCCGCACGAAAATGCGTTCGCCCGCCCGCGCCGGCTGAACGGCCTCGACGCGGCGCTCGATCTGCACTGGCCCCGCTGTAACGACCAGCGTCATGGCGGCGCCTTCCGATGTGACGGGCGCAGACTGAGTGAATGCTGCGCCCAAATAGGCGCCCGCGGCCACCGGCGCATGCGTGCGCAATACTGAATGGACACGATCGTAGCGCATCGCCGCTGCGGCGGCGTCATCATCGCATGGCGCCGGCTCGACGTCGGCCCCTGTGATAACCTGACCTTCGCCTAGGGTGCGGAGCGTCCGAAAACAGCGCGTCTGCGCATTTGTGGGCGTGTCGGGCGCATAAAAAACAATCTCATTGCTCTCGGATCGCGCGTCAATCCGCGCCAGGGCGGGCGCGCGTCGGCGCACGAGCGAGGCCAAGCCATCGCGGCTGATCTGCACCGCACGCGCGCCTATCGGCGTCCTCGCGATGATGAGCGCGCCCACCCGATCGCGCACGCTTTCGTCAAGGCAGTGCAGCGTGGCGACATCGCGGATCCGTATCGCGCGTTCGCTGAGCGTGACTTCACTTTCTCCGATAAGCGCACAGGCGCCTGCGGTGAGAGTGAATAAAAGTGAAGCGCCCCCCATGTGAATTGGCCTACTTCCGGAGGCCGTTGGCGATCGCCATCATCTGGTCGGCGGCTTGAACAAGCTGAGCATTGGCGGCATAGGCGCGCTGCACGATCATCAAGCGCACCATTTCTTCGTTGATCTCAACGTTGGAGCGCTCAAGCGCGCCCTGGACGAAGGCGCCGGCGCGCGCGTCGCCCTGATGAAATTCCTCGACGCGGGCGCCCTCCGCCAGCCGATAGACACCGCCATCCAAACGCTCGACTTGGCTGGGATCATGGATCTGCACGAGGGCGATGCGGCCAAGCTCGATCGGCGCCTCGCCGTCGCCAGTGGTCGCTCGTACGATGCCTTCGGAATCGATCGAAAGGCCGGTTGCTGTCTCAGGGACGTTGATCATGGCGCGCAACGCCAATCCGTCCGCGCCGGCCAGCAGCCCGTCCTCCTGAATGGAAAGCGTGCCGCCGCGCCACAACAGGTTTTGTCCGCGCGGACCCATAAGTTCGATGAAGCCGTCGCCAACGATGGCAAGGTCAAGCGGGCGCGCTGTCGGTTCGATCCCGCCCTGTTCGTTGAGCGCGAGCAGGATGGTGACCCCGACGCCCGCGAGCGCCGAAGAGGTGGACAAGTCCCCCCGTGGGCTCGCCGCATCGGCGTGACGCGACAGCATTTCAGAGAAGCGGACATCCGAGCGCTTGAAGCCCGGCGTGTTGATGTTTGCGATATTGCTTGCGATGGCGTCGAGCGCTTGTTGCTGAGACACAAGACCCACACCCGCGATTTCGAAGGCGCCGTTCATCTTTGTCCCCGGCCAAAGGTGGAGATCGATTGTCCGATTAAGGTGTCGTAGGCCTGCACCACGCGCGCGCCGACTTCGGCGCTGCGGATCGCGGCCATCATGTCGAGCATTTCGCCGGCCATATCGACATTGGCGGCTTCGAGCATGCCTTGGCGCAGATTGACGGCTAGACCTTGCCGCATCGTTCCAGCGGGCGCCTCAAACATGGTCCCGCCGAGCCCGCGCATCGTCGCGGTGTCATCAGCTTCGAAGACGCCGATGCGTGCGACGGGCAGACCGGCTTCGAGCACCACGCCGTCGCTGAGAATTTCGGTCGCGTTAGCGCCAACAATGACGTCTCCGCCATCGGCAGATTGCAGCGCGAAGCCTTGTGCGTTGACCAGGCGGCCCCCGCCGTCGCGTTCGAACGCACCGGATCTGGTATAATAATGCCGCTCGCCAGCGCGAACCTGGAAAAATCCCGGGCCTGCGATCGCAAGATCGAGCCCGCGGCCGGTGACGCGCATCGCGCCTTGTTCAAAATCCGTCGTGACGGCGACGTTTGCGACACCCCCTCGAGATGATGCATCGAGCGTTGCTTCGAACATCACATCTTTCTTGAAGCCGGGCGTCGAGGCGTTCGCGACGTTGCGAGAAACGATGTCGAGGCGCCGCTGAGACGCGGCCAGCATGATCTCGCCTAGTTCAAGAAGGCCTTGCGTCATCCCCGTCCCCTGTTAGTTAACAACTACAGGTTGCGGCGCGCCTCCGCGAAACTTTTCTCCCTGCGCGTGAACTAGGGAACTCTTTCTCACGCGAAGAGTCCGTGCTTAGCAAGCGAGTGAGCGATCGTCTTTCCACTTGGATCGAGCGGTGTGTGCAGTGCGCGTTCAATTATAGCGTGTGCGGCTTGCGCTTGGCCGTTGGCTTGGAGCACGAGCGCTTGCGCGAGAGCGCCGGAGAAGCACTGGCGATCGAGCCGCAGCGCGGTTTCAGCAAGTCTTCGGGCCGTATCGAGATCGTCTTCGATGGCGGAGATCACAGCAAGCGAGCCTTGGCTCTCGGCGAAGGTGGCGTCAATGCTTAGCGCGCGTTCGAAATGGCGGCGCGCGTGCGCGTACTCACCTGCGATCAAGCGCGCCCAACCGGCCGCGATCCAGCTGCCAATATGATCGTCGAAGATGCCGGCGCCCTTTTCGATGCTCTCCGCAGCGTTCGCGTTGTCTCCGGCGAGCAACGCGACGAGGCCTTTTCCGATGAGCGCGCGAGGCGCTTCGGGATTGCGCGCGAGCGCCCTATCGAAGAACGCGCGCGCATCATCGGCGCGATCGTCGGCTAGCGCCACTGTGCCCAGGGTCGTGTGCGCATCCGAATGTTCACCGGCGCGCTCTGCACACGCGGCGGCCAGATCCATGTCTTCGAGGTCGATTGCAAGCACCGAGATTGCTGCGAGCAGGCCCGGATGATCGGGATGAGCCAAGAGATGAAGATCGGCCCGGGCCCGCGCCTCATCGAACTGGCGCGTCTCGTGCAGCAATTGGATTTCCAGCATAGCCGCTTGCGGCAGAGCCCCGGTCGTGGCTGCGTCAAGCAATTCAAAGGCAGCTTCGAACTGCTTTGTCATCGCTAGTGACCAAGCGTGGTTGAAGCGAAGGACCGGGTCGCCCGGATGTTCAGCGACGAGTTGACCGAAGATGTCCGCGGCGGTCGAAAAATCCTTCATGCCCATTGCCGCGAGCCCAGCGATTGCGTGCTCTCGCGCGTCCAGCGGCGTGACTTCCCGTCTGCGCTCGATCAATTCGGCCGCCAGTGCTGGTTCGTTGGCGCTTAAGGCCGCCTCGGCGGCGTCGATTAATAGAGCTGCGTTGTTTGGGTCGGCCTGGAGGTAGGAAAGGAGACGCGCGAGCCTTTGTGCGGGTTCACTGGAAGACTGGACCATCTGACCTCCCCGACGGCGCCGCTGCGAGAGCGGGACGTGCTATTTGTGGCTCGGCCCGCGGAGCGGGCGCCTCCTTGCGCAGATCGTCATCGTCGAGTTTGACGATGGCGTGAGAGCGTAGTTCGATATTGGTCGGGATCTCGCTCACCGCCAGTACGGAGAGTTTGGGCAGCGTGCGCCGCGTGAGTGTGCGCATGTGCCGGCGAATTTCGCCGCCGCACAGGAGTACGGGCTCTCGGCCCTGGCGCATCATGTCATTGGCGGCCGCGCCGAGCTTGCGCAGAACACGCTCGGCCAAGCGCGGATCGAGCGCCAGCGCGTCCCGGCGTGGGCTCGAGGCGACGGCGCTGACGATTTGGTTCTCCAGCCGTGGATCGAGGCTAAGCACGGCGAGATCGCGATGACGATCGCGAAGTTTGTTGCAGATAGAGTGGCTGAGGCGCTGACGCAGTAATTCAGTGAGCGCGCCGGGGTCACGCTCAGCGCGCGCGATGTCAGCAAGATGTTCGATGATGAGATCAATCGAAGCAACCGACACCGATTCGGCGAGCAGGTTCTGCAAGACGCGCTGGAGATCCGAGAGCGACATCATTTGCGGGATAAGTTCTTCGACCAGCCCAGGTTGACGCGAGCGCACCTCTTCCACCAATTTTACCACGCCGGCGCGGGTAAGCAGGGTCGCGGCCTCGTTGCGCACCACTTCACCCAGATGGGTGATGAAAACCGTAACTGGATCGACGAGGGTATAGCCCGCGTCGCGCGCCTCCTCATTGCGCTCGCTGTCGATCCAAATTGCGGGCAGGCCGAATGCGGGATCGAACGTCTCGGCGCCTTCGAGCCGGCGTCGATTATTGTCGCCGCGTATCGCTAACGTTTGCGCGGGGTGAATTTCGCCGCTGGCGAAGCGGGCGCCGAACAACCGGATTTCGTATTCGAAACCACCCAAGCGCGCGTCATCCGTCAGAGTAAGAGCAGGGAAGGCGATACCCAGCGCCCGCTCTTGCGCATCGCGCAGCGCGCCGATCCGATCCACAACAAGCGCTCTCGTTGGCGCCCACGCGCGCGCCAGATCAGCGCCGAGCGCTACTGAAAGTACACCGGCGGCCAATGGCCCAGCCTGCGCCGCGTCGTCTTCGGCGCCGGCTTCCGCACTTGCATGCGCGGCGCGCGACCGCATTTGCCGCCACGCGAGGTATGCGAGCCCAAGCACGATCAAGATCGGCCATTTGGGCATGCCGGGCAGCAGCATCAACAAGATGAGAAGCCCTCCGACAATGATCGGAATGCGCGGCGCCGAGGACAATTGCTGAAACACCTCGGTGCTCAATTGTCGATCGGCGGATGAGCGCGTGACGATAATGCCGGTGGCGGTAGAAATGATGAGTGCGGGCAATTGCGTGGCGATACCGTCGCCAATGGTGAGGAGCGTGAAGTGGGCAAGCGCCTCATCCCAAGCCATTCCCATTTGCGCCACGCCGATGATCCAGCCGGCTATGATGTTGATCAGAAGAATAATGACGCTGGCGATTGCATCGCCCTTCACAAATTTGCTGGCGCCGTCCATCGCCCCGTAAAAAGACGCCTCTTTCTCGAGGGCGGCGCGCCGCCGAATTGCTTCTTTTTGATCGATCAAGCCCATGTTGAGGTCAGCATCGATCGACATCTGCTGACCTGGCATGGAGTCGAGGGTGAAGCGCGCGGCGACCTCCGATACTCGTTGCGCGCCCGAGGTGACGACCACGTATTGGACGACCACCAGGATGAAAAAAACCACGAGACCGACGACAAAATTGCCGCCCACCGCGAAACTGCCGATCGAGCCGATGACCTCGCCGGCCTCGGCGTCGGTGAGGATCAAACGCGTGGCGGCGATGTTCAATGACAGACGAAACAACGTCGATATCAGCAAGAGCGATGGGAAGGTGGAAAACTCGACCGGTTTCGCCACGTGCAGCGTCAACAGAAGAATGGTGAGGCTCAGGCCAAAATTCACGAGAAGCGCCAGATCCAGCAGAAGCGGAGGGATCGGCGAGAAAAGGACAATCAAAATCAGCACGACGCCCGCGATCAGGCTAAGCTCCCGGCCATCGCGGAGGAGGGATTTAAGCGTCGCCATGGGCGACTTCCCGGCGCTTGCTGCGCGCGACTTCAAGATAAAGATCGGCGATCTCACGATAGAGATCGCCGGGCGCCGCATCCCCCTTATCGCACTGTTTATAGAGCGCGCGGGCGAGGGGCGGCGCGTGGAAGATGGGCAGCGAGAGTTCACCCGCCCGCTGCTTCAGCGCTAAAGCAAAGTGATTGCGCGCCTTGGCGACGACGGTTGGCGCGGCCATGGTCTTTGCGTCATAAGCAAGCGCCACGGCGAAATGTTCGGGGTTGACGATCAGCATGTCGGCGCCCCGCAGATCTCCAAGCCCCTTGGTTTGACGCGCAAACTCGGCATGCAATTGTTTGCGCTTTTGCTTCAGGCGAGGCTCGCCTTCGCGCTCCTTGTGCTCGCGGGTCAGTTCGCTGCGGCTCATGCGCATCTGTTTGCGGAACTCTCCTCGCATCAGCACCTGATCGATGGCTGCGAAAACGAGAGCGATGCCCACAAAGGCGAACAACAATCTGCCCCCCTGATCGTGCAGCGCATCAGCCAGCGATCCCGCGCCCGTCATGGAAAGCGCCCGGGCCTCGAATGCGTGGCGGATCAGGAAAAACGAAGCGCCGGCATAGACGACCATCTTGATGATGTTCTTCAGCGTTTCTTTCAGCATGCGCGTCGAGAACACGCGCTTGAGCCCCTTGGCGGGGTTCAGGCGGTTGAAATCGGGCTTTAAAGGTTGGGTGGTGAAGACAATGCCGCCCACTTGCACGATTTCGAAGAGCGCCACGACGACGACGATCGTTGCGCCCAAAAGCGCGACCGGCTGGAACGCAGGCCACAACATGAGTGCGCTCGCGGCCAGAGCGTCAGTTGAATTCAAGGCGCCGGCGCTCGAAAGCGTGTTGCGCATGGCGAGGGCCAGATTGGTAATCATCGCCTCGCCCGTGAAGGTGATGAACAGGAAAAAAGCGCCCAGCGCAGAGAAGAAGCCAAGGTCCATTCCGCGCGCGACCGAGCCTTTTTCGCGCGCGCGCTTCAGCTTGAACGGCGTTGCTTCCTCTGTCTTGTTCTGCTCGGCGCCCTCTTGCATGTCAGAGCAACTCCGGGATGGACTCGACTGCCAGGCGCACGATGCGGAGAAACAACGCCCCCGAGAAGGCGAACACGAATGGCAAGGTCAGCAGAAGCGCTATGGTTTTGACCTGGAACCCCAGCACGAGCACGTTCATCTGCGGCAACGTGCGTGACATGAGCGCGATCGTCAGATCGATCAGAAACAGAGTCATGAACACGACGCCGGCGATACCGACCGCCAGCATGAACACCGCGTTGATATAGCCGAGCAGGGCGGCAAGGTCCGACGGCGCAACAAAGCCGCCTAAGGGGACTTCTTCCACCGACCGCGCCCAGATAGCGAGCAGATCTGCGGGTCCGCTGGTGGCGAAAAAAACGGCGCCCGCCGCATAGGAAAACAACGTCCCCACCAGCGGCATTTGAGTGCGCAAGGTTGGATCGGCGACTTGCGCCAAACCAAAGCCAACCTGGATGTCCAGCGCGCGACCTACAGTGAGTAGCGCCGCAAACGCGAGCTGCAGCGCGAGCGCTATGACCATGCCGAACAACAGTTCGCTGGCCGCGGCCCCCAGGAGCGCCTCGCTTGCAGGCAGACGTATGTTCTCAGGATTTGCGGCCACCAGCCAAAAGGAAAGCCCGAGGCTCAACGCCAAGCGGACCATGGCGGGCGTGCGCATGAGCGTGAAGGGCGGCGCAAAGCCGAAGGTTGGCGCGATGCGAAGGCTCATCAGCAGCGTCGCCGTAACCTGATCGGAGAGCGCCTCGAACATCTCCTAATCGCCGAGCGAAGGAATGGTTTGATAGAGCGTGATGGCAAACTGCGTCAGCTTGCCGAGCATCCATCCGCCGAGGACAATCAGAATGATCGCGGCCGCCAAGAGCTTTGGAACGTAGCTGAGCGTGATCTCCTGAATCTGCGTGGCGACTTGGACCACGCTGATAATGAGCCCGACCAACAAGGTCGCGCCCAGCATGGGCGCGCTAACGATGAGGGCCGTCCACACCATTTCATTCAAGAAGAAGAGTGCGCGATCTGCGCCCACGCCAACCACCCCGCTGCAACCCTGGCGCGAAGTCGATAGTGCGCGAGGTTTATGGTCAACGCGCTTCGCGCCTGGGGGTACGGGTGCTTCCAACATGCGCCCGGGAGGACGGCGCGATTTCCCCTGTGAGGCTTGTTTGACGCGCAGCGTGCGTGGATCGCCCGGTGAGACCAACCGCCGCGAAGATTGACGCCACCGGCTCGCGCAGGACTGAGCTATCGCTGCTTCGGGGTCGCGAATTACAAAAAAACCGTTTTGAAATAAAGTGTTGGGCTAGTTTGCGCGGGGCAATTCAAGTCAAAGTCGCGCGAAAGAGACATGCCGCGCCGATCAGGCCGATCCCTCATGCATCGCGGTTGATGGCCTGAAGCCATGGGTTTAGGCTCGGCGGCTTCCGGGGGGGTGAGCCATGGCGTTCTTATCGTTCGCGCTGCTGATTGCGGCGCTTTTGTTGTTTCTGGTCAGCACGCGACAGTGGCCGCTTTTGTTGCGCGGCGGCGTCTGGCTAGGGGGCTTGGCGCTGTTGATCGCCTCCGCAGTGATTGTCGCGTCGGATGACGATCATGGCGGTATTTTCCGCGCCTTTGGCGATTTTGCTGCGCATTGGTATGCGCCTGGCGAAAGCGTGTTGGCGCAATCGTTGGCGCGCAACGGCCCGCACATCGCGCGCTTCGTGCTTCCGCTGCTCGACCTCTTTCTCATTATCGGCGCCGTTCTCGGCGTTCTCGCGTTGATCGCGTTTACGCCCGGCGAGGGGCTGGAGCGCGTGACGCGCCCGCTCGCAATCGGGCTTGTCGGCGCCATTTTTGGCGGCGTTTTAGCGCTGGCGATTGTCGGCACCGGGTTTGGCAACGTCTCGCAACAGCGCGTCTATTCCACCTACATGCGCTCCGACGCCATTACCGACGGCGACACATTTTTCGTCGGTGAAATCTCGGTGCGTCTGAGCGGCATAGATGCGCCCGAAGGCGATCAGATTTGCCGCCAAGGCCCGGGTTTGCGCGATGTACAGCAATGCGGCGCGGAAGCGACGCGACACCTGCGCACCCTTCTTGATGGCGCGCTTGTGACATGCGTCGTCGAAGAAAACCGCGAGGGCCAAGCGCTGCGTTCCGAAGAAACCTTCGCGCGTCCGCTGGTGAACTGCGATGCGAAACGCGGCGACGATCGCGCCTTCAATATCGGCGAGCGCATGGTCGCCGATGGCTTCGCCATCGAGTACAAGAATGTCGTCGGCCCTTACGCCGCTGAAGCGCGCGAGGCGCGCCAGCAACGCCGCGGCGTGATGGATCTTTGCAGCCTGCGCCCCGACATTTGGCGCGACGTCCCGCGCTCGGCCACGGCGTTCCGCGAGCGGCGTTCGCTACCGCGCGACCGCGCGCTGAGCATGGGCCCATGCCCGGCGCCGGTTAATGAGCCGCGAGGCGAATACGTCATGCCCGATTGACGAAGTGCGGCGCGCCGCGGGATTGCCTCGCGGCGCGCCTTAAGGTTCGCTTTGGTCGATCAATTGGGGGTTTTGCGAGTGTAGCGCGCGAGCCGCGTCTGCGTAATTTCGCGCGACACGGCTTCCCGTTTCACGAGAAAAAACTCGCGTTCGGCGTATTTGTGCTGTCAATGATTAACCATACGGGGCGCGGGCGGCTGACTAAGCCTGCCCTCAGGTTTCGTGGCGGGGGACGAAATGAAAATCAGGCTTGGCGCACTGATCGCTGCAACGGCCGCCCTTGGCTTCACAAGTACTGAAGTCGGCGCGCAGGACCGCGCCTGGAGGCCCGACTATAACCGCCAGTGCGTGGCGGAGCTTCGCCGCGGGGATCCCTTCGCCAGCGCGCCCGAAAGCCGCGCTCCCGACGTGGCCGCGCAATGTCAGCGCATCAGTTTGGACAATCGCGTCGGCGGCGTGCGCGCCGCCCGTGCGCGTTTTTACGCTGGCCGCGCATATCGCATGCTCGGCGGACCATCCAACCTCGACGCAGCGATCGGCCACCTCGAAGGCGCGACCAGCGTCGGCCCATATTTTCCGGCGGCTGATTTCGGCGCCGAGCAACGCGCCGCGACGATCGAATTGGTGCAAGCCTATCGACTGCGGGGACGCATCCGCGACGCGCTTGAGCGTCTCAATCGGACCGATCGCGGCGCGCTCTCGCCCGACGATCCCGCAATCGCCTATCAGCGCGCAATGCTCACGCTCGCCGACCTCGGCGCTGAGAGTCAGAGTGGGAAGGAAGGCGCATTCGGCGCACTCCGTCCTGTGTTCACGCGCTCGACGCTTTCGCTGAACCCGCCGCTGACGGAGTCGGAACGGCGCAACGGCGCCAGTGGCCAGGTCCGGCTGAGCGATGTGGAAATTCGCAACGGCCGCGCTTTGCTGTTCACGCTGGGCCGAGACCTCGGCCAAGGCGCTCTCGACGGACAGCGCGACGCGCGAGACCGCGCGCAAAGCGTCATTCAGGGCACACGCGCGATCGAGTATCTCACTGCGGCTGCAAGCGTCGTGCGCGAATCGGCGTGGAATATCGGCGCGCCTGAAGGCGGAGCGGCGCCAAGCCTCGACGATATGTCGGACGTGTTCTTCAAGCTCGGCAACGCTAGGCTGCGCGCCGCCGGCGTCGCGCCACGTCGCAATGGCCCCGACCTGGAGTGCCTTCTGGGCGCGCGCGCGCGCGCCAGCGATTATGTGAGCCAGATCCGCGAGGCGCGGGACGCCTTCAACGCCATCCTGGCCAATCAAAGCATTGCAGGCCCCCGCCGCGCTGACGCGCATTGGGGCCTCGGCTGCGCCACTTTGGCCGGCCTCGATCCATCGCGCAATTTTGAGGGCGACCTGCAAGAAGCGATTTCCGAGTTGGAGCGCGCGGTCGGGCAATTAGCGCAAGGAACGACTGGCGCCGCAGGCCGCCCCGAATACCTGCTCACGCTGGCGGGCGCGCAATTCATCCAAGGCGCCAGCGATCGGGCGCGAGACAATTACACTGCCGCGGCAAACGCTTTGTCTGGCTCTCAGTACAGCGCACTGCGATCTGAGATTTATGTCGACATCGCCCGGACGCACCTATTCCGCCCTTGCGGGCCGGGCGATGACGAATCGCAGCGGGCGTGCATCAGCTTCCGGAATCCAAGCCCGATCGACATCTCCGGCGTTCAATCGCCCAGTCCGCAAGCCCAATCGGCCTTGGACAGGGCGCTGCAGGCCAATGCCGGCAACGGCGACGCGCGGCTTATGCTCGCTCAAATCTACCTGCATCGGCGCGAATGGCGTCCTGCGCGCGTTCAGTTGGACGCTCTGTTGGAGGGCGATGACGCCCTGGAAGAAGACGATGTGCGAAAATCCTTCGCGCGTTATCTCTCTAGCCGGCGCGAAACTCTGATACGGCAGGCGTGTCTGGCCGCCGATACACAGCGCACGTGTGGCGGCGACGGCGCGCTCGCCGTCCGCGACGCGACGCGCGCTTCGATGAACGATCAGACTAACGTCGATTATCGTCTGCAGTCCTGCATCGCGATCATCTTGTTCGGACGCTCGCAGGACGAACGGTACTGCATCGCGAACGACGGCCAAGACGCGCAGGCGCTCTTGCTGGAGGGCATGTATTGGTTGCGGCGCGCTCATGACGCCGGGCCGGGCACGCGTCAGGATCGCTGGGGCCTTTCGCTTAGCGCCTTCGAGCGCGGCGGTCGCTTGGCGACGAGCGGCGACAGGCC
Source organism: Hyphomonadaceae bacterium (assembly GCA_014378995.1). Lineage (GTDB taxonomy): Bacteria > Pseudomonadota > Alphaproteobacteria > Caulobacterales > Aquidulcibacteraceae > Vitreimonas. The sequence continues at coordinate 47,563 of JACMMP010000064.1, read as the reverse complement.
GACGATTTATCCCGAAGGCCTCTCGCGCGAGTCCGATATCCGTCTCAACGAACTGCTGCGCTATGGCGAGCGCTACGTGCGCGTGTGCGCGATCGGTCGTTCCGGCGATACGGAATCGGCGTCCGATGAGGTGAAAGCCTATTTCCGCCTCTCCGGCATGCTGCCGTGCCTCGTGCGCAATTAAGGAGCGCCCACCGATGCCGTCCCGTGACGACGACATACTGAACGGTCTCCCGGACAAGCTGCGCAGCTCCGGTCAGCCGATCGTTATCTATCAAGGCGTGCCGCCCGAGCAGGCGGCTGCGCAGGCGACGAATAACGCGCTCGGGCTCCTGTTCTGGCTGTTCTTGATCACGCTCTGCTTGATGGTGGCGGGCGTCTCCGCCTGGGCGATGTGGAATCCCAATCACGCCAACCCCACCGACCGAGGCCGGTGGTTCTCGCCCATCTACGCCGAAGGCCGCCCCCTTGGCCTGAACAAGCTCATTGAGGAGCGCGAACGCATCAACGCCGCCGCCGCAGGCTTGTCTGAGTATCGCGACGACGTCAGCGCGCGGCGTGAGTTGCGCCAACCGCATCCGCTGATCACCGGCACGACCGACAGCATCGATACGCTCCGCCAGCAATGGGACGATTCGTGCCGCGACATCCGCCGCCAGATCTACCAAAACCGCCTCGACGCCATCGAAGCAAATCTGCTTCAGCTGCGCCGCCGCATCGCGGTGACGACCGTTCCCGCTGACCGCGCCGCTCTTACAGAACAGCGCCGCACTCTCGAAGAAACGCGGCGCCAGACCATGCGTGTGCGCGACGCCGATGGCGACCCCGCTCTAAGTTGCGTGCGTGCTGTCGAAGCGGACATGTGCGGCCGCGGCGACCATGACCCCTGGTGCGACGGCGGCGACGATGTCTTCAATCGCAGGAGGCGATAGGCCATGGCCAACGTCGAAGACGATGCGGCGCACTGGGAGGCCGAGCAGCAAAGCGGACGCGCGGCGCAGGCCGACCGCCCCCGCGTGCAGCCCATGATTGCGTGGTTCATATTCGCGCTCGCGCGCCTTTGGGTGGTGTGCCTGCTGCTGGTCGCGGCCGCCGTCGCGGGCATCTCCGTTTACGAATACGCGCAGACCAAGCAGGAGCTGACCCAATTGCGCGAGAGTCCTGGCGCGCCGTCCTACGCCGTCGTCGCGTATCGCCGCGAACTCGCGCGCCAGATCGAAGCGATGGAGCTGGACGAGGTCGACTACATCGAATCGGAGACGTTGCCGACGCCGCCCGACCGTCCCCGTCAGTTGTCGGAAATCGACAATCTCCGTGAGCGCAACGCCCGCGAACGCCGGAACGCGCGCTCGGCCTCATCCGAAAGCAGCGCCCGCCCCAGACGCAACGAATCCCGCGTCCCGGATTAAGGCGCGCGCTTAAGGCGCAAAGGCCGTCAACAGCCTGCGGCCATGCTCGACGACCGCGCCTTCATCGCGCCAGGTCGAAATCCATTCGCGATAGCTAAGCGCGAAGAAACGCACGTCGGCGCCTTGCACGCGTTCGGCGAAGCCCGCGATCTCCTCGCGGTGCGCCTCTCGCGCGTCGTCTGGAATGGGGCGCTCTCCAAGCATGGCCGGTTCAGCGAAGAGGTAGAGCAGGATCGGTTCAAGCCCCGCCGAACGCGCTTGCGTCGTCAAGCCAAAGGCATGTTTCACCAATTGCGCTGCGTCCAGATAGCGATAGCAAACGCTCCCGGCGCGCAGATCGTCGCGCAGCTTTTCAAACGGTTGCATCGCGTCGCCCCAAACGGGGCGATCGTACGCGGAGGACAGGTCTACCTTCTTCTTATCGCGGAAGGGCTCATAGCGTTTGGATTCGATACCGATCAATTCCCTCTCTGTCGTGACCAAAGCGTCGAGCCAAGGGTGGCGCCCGCCGCTCCACGGGAAGCGGACGCACGCCTCGATATCGACGCTGAGCGCCGGATAGCGCGCCTGCACGCCTGCAAACGGCGGCAGTAGCTGCGCGCAGGGGTGAAACCAGCCAAAGCAATTCGCCGCCAGCGCAGCTGAGCTGTTGGCGCTGACGAATTTGCCCGAGACTAACTCTTTGCCTGGAGCGTTGCTCAATCGTTTAAAAACGTAATCAGCCGGAACGCCGGGCAAAAGATTGAGCGCGAGAGCGTCGGACATGCGCTCCAACTAGGCCGCTCCGCCATCTATTCCAATTCCAGCGCCAACATCACATCGGCCCAAGAGAGGTACTTGAAATTCTGGAGTTCGCTGGGGCGCGTGTTGCGGTCGTCTTGGGCGACAAGCAAGCCGCGCGGGAAATTCGGCCCGAGCGGAGCGGACACGACGTCAATGCCGTCAGTGCCTTGAACCGCGTCGGCGCCCGCGTCTTCAGAGGCTGCTATGCGGAACGCGCCGCGATACGCATTTGCATCGCCGCGATCGTAGACGGCAAAGCGCGATGCGCCTTGCACCGAAGCGACGAGATAACCGCCGCCCTCAGCGCTGCGCCAAAGGCTAAGCCCTTCTACATCGGCGACGAGATTGCCGCCGGCGCCGACGCGATCCACCAAGCGCCGGCCCGCGCCTGTCGTGTCGTTTGCGTCCACGCGCCAGATGCCTTCAAGTTCCTGCGCGACATAATAGACGCCGTGATCGTCATCGACGACGCAGCCTTCGGCGATGCTGCCAAGCGTGTAGCCCGCAACGCGTTCGCCGGCAGGGACGCCGTCCGGACCTGGCGCGATCCGCCACATGCCAACTTCGCCGCTGTCTCTGTCCGTCGCAATGGCGATGAGCGCATCGCCGATTTGCCCGAGGCAGAAGCCGTACACTTCGACAAACCCGGTCGCGATGCGCGCGCGCGGCGTGGGCTCTAGCCTGCGTGTTGCGCTATCGAAGCGCCAGAGCACGATGGTGTTGTCGGTGCGGTCGCTGGCGCCCACGATCGGCGCCGCCCCTTCGGGCCAAGCAAAGCCCTCGCGCAGATCGACATTGTTCGGCTCGCCGCCGGGCGCTTCCTGCACGATCCGCCCTGCGAGATCGAAAACGTAGAGCCCGCCCTTTTTCTGCGTGGCGATGACAAGGCTCTGCTCCGGCTGCGGCGCGACCCATATCGCCGGGTCATCGGCAGCGTCGCCCGTCTGCGCAACGGCGGCGGTCTCGCGTATCGCGGGCACACTGGGCGCCGTGGCGCAGGCCGTGAGGCCAAGAACAAGGATCGACGCTGCGATGTGGCGCATTTGCTAGCCTCCTGTGAGTGGGGCCTTCTGCCGACCATTTTTGACAAGAGCATCACAGAACCGAAGACAAACTGTCACGCCCGCCTCCTAAAGCGCGCGCTTGGGTCAAAGAACCTATGGGGGTTTCATCATGTCATTTCGCTCCAACAGGGCTTGGTTGCTCGGCGTCGCCAGCGCCGCCTTTGCGTTCACCGGCGCCGCCAAGGCGCAAGACGCGTCAGACGCCGACACGGCCGTCACGCAGAGCGAAGACATCGTCGTCCTTGGTGAAATCCAGTATCGCAATCGTGTCGAGGGCGCAGCTCCCGTGCTCGAATACGGCGCCGAGTATTTTCAGCGTTTCGAGCCGCTCACCGTGGGCGATGCGCTGAAGCGTGTGCCGAGCGTTGCGTTCTTATCGGACGTACTCGAAAGCGATGGCGTGCGTCTGCGCGGGCTCGATCCCGCTTACACGCAGATTCTGATCAACGGGGAGCAAGTCCCCGGGGCTGGCGACAGCTCGGGCGCGTTCGGCAATGGCGCTGACGGCGCATTCTTCGTCGATCGCATCCCGGCTGAACTTATTGAGCGCGTCGAAATCGTACGCAGCCAATCAGCCAATCGTTCGGGCGATGCGCTCGCGGGCGCCATCAATATCGTATTGCGCGACTCTTACTCGCTTGACGGCGGCTACATCCGCGCTGGCGTTCTGAACTGGGCGAACGACGACCATTGGGGCCAAACCATCGGCGGCGTGTGGGGCGGCGAAGTCGGCGGCGGGCGCCTGCTCGTCGGCGCCAACATGCAAGACCGGCACAACCCAAAGGACAAAGTCAGCCTGCGTTTCGACGAACCCGGCGATCCTATAAACAACAGCGAAGTCCAAACGGATGTCCGCGACGGCACGGACTATTCGGCAAACTTCAGCTATGACATCGAGGCGCTTGGCGGGGAATTATCTTTCGACGGCTTCATTGTGCACACCGACCGCACTCAAACCGAGGATTCCATCGAGTATTCGGACGGGATCGTGGACGATGCGAACATCGAAACGCTGAACGCCAATGACGTCGATATCGAGCAGCGAAGCTTCTCGCTCAACGGCCGCTACACCTTCGAGTCGTTCGGCGGCGAGAACCGCATTGGACTGGGATTTGCGCAGTTCACCAATGAAGCATTCGAATTCGAAGATGAGGCGTCGTTCGATCCATTTCCGGTGCTTGAGGAATATGGAAGCGAGATTGGCGATACTGAGCTCACCGACGAAGAATGGCGTTTGAAGCTCGAACACGAGCGCGAGCTCGGCGGCGGCCTTGAACTCGAATTCGGTGTGCATTTCGAGCAGAAAGAGCGTGAGAACCTTGTTCGCGCCGCCGATGTGGGGTTCGAAGCCGGCGATCCGGGTTTCCCGCCGCCAACCGACTTCGATGGATCGCTGGTTGATCCGGCCGATCTTGACGCTGTCGATGGCGGCGACAACACCATCGAACGCCGCCGCATCGATCCGTATGTAATGCTAACCGGCGAAGCCGGCGCGATCGAGTGGGAAGCGGGTCTCCGCTATGAAACCACGGAAATCACAGTGGAGGATCGCACCACCGGGACGTCAGATGAGACCTCGTACGAGGTGGTTCTGCCGTCCGCGCACGTCAGCTGGAATCTGACCGAGAACGATCGCGTCCTCCTTTCGGCGGCTCGCACGGTGCGTAGTCCGAGCTTCAGTTTCCTTTCGCCAGCCCTGCTGGAAGAGGAGCTGGGTGACAGCGACTTCCAGGGCGTCCCGACGCTCGACCCAGAGACGGCGTGGGGCATCGACATCGGCTATGAGCGCCGCCTCGGACGCACCGGCATTGTCGGCGTGAACTATTTCTACCGCGATGTCTCCGATCTGATTGAAATCTTCAACACAGGCGTTGAGGGCAGCGAAGGGCCGGGCACGTTCGTTTACTCGGCGCGCAACACGGGTGACGGCAAGGTGTGGGGCGTCGAGTTCGATCTCTCGACGTCGCTGAGCGCGTTGGGTCTCGAGAACACCGGGGTGTTCTTCAACTATAGCTGGCTCGACAGCGAGGTCGAAGATGAGATCGGCACGCGGCGCTTCAACAGCCAGGCAGAGTCGATTTTCAACATTGGCTTCATTCAGGACTTGCCGCGCATCAACAGCTCGTTCGGCGTGACCTATCGCGATCAGGGCTCGGCCTTCAGCCGTGTCGTCGCGGAGGAAGTCACAACCGAGTACGGCGCCGATCTTGAGTTCTTCGTTGAGCACCGCTTTGGCAGCAACTTCACCGTTCGCCTGACGGGCTCCAACTTGCTCGATGAATCGAAGGACGAGGTCTTCGACAAGTTCGACAATCTCGCCGACCAGATCGCGCGGGACTACGACGAGTACGAGCTGGAGAGCGAAAGCGCCGGTCCGGTGTTCCAGCTCGTCGGCCGCTACGCATTTTGAGATAGCCGACCAAGCAATGACCGGCGCGGCGCTTTGCGGGGAAAACCCTCCGCAGAGCGCCCGCGCCGCCGGGCTTAGCTCGGCGGCGAAGCTTTGCGTTTGCGCTTAGCGACGGGCGGCGCCGCCTCGGTCGGCATCGAGCTCAGCGCGCTTATTTCGGTCGCGAGGCGCCGCAATTCGTCCGCGTAGCCGGTGAGCGCATCCGCGGAAGCTTTGATCTCGGCGGGATGAAAGCGATCGTCGCTGTCGGCGCGCAGCTGCTTCACGCCCTTCCAGATCGTTTTGACCGCCTGCTTCAGGGATTTCTTCTCGGACATTGGCTCTTCCTGGCTCAAGTGAGGAGCATAGCCCCTCTAAGGGCTCTAAGCCTTGTGATTACGCCTATGAGGCGACAGTCACAAAACCGATATAAAATATTCACGACAAAGCTTGCGGGCCGACTCAGCGAACACTTGCATGCTTTCCAAATGCCCATCAGCCGTGTCGTTTGTCAGACCTGCGGGCTCGCTGCGACGCAGATTGGCAGCGGGGATCGCGCGGTCCTCAGCTTTAAAGTCGAAGAGTGCGTAGAGCGCTGCACCGTCGGCATCAAGGCCTTAGAAGCCGGCGAGCCCTTGGCGGCGTGCATGATCCAGTGCGAGCATCTCATGGCCGCGCGCTCGTCGCGATAGGCCGCGCCTAGCGATGCCCGAGCCCGAACGATAGCGGAACTCTTCCCCAGGCAGGACGCTTGGTCTTGCCGCGGACGCCCGCGCTCCATAGCGAAAAGGGCCGCCTGCTCGGAGCGCGCAATGACGCTGCTAGAAGCCCTACAGAGTTCCAACGAACTCGAAGCAACGTGTGTCGTGTGCGGCGTGCGCACGCGGCTATCGATCCCGTTCTTTACGGCGCGGCGCGGGCTGGAGGCATCCGTGCAATCGGTTGGGCGAAGTCTGGTGTGCGCGGGCTGCGGCGCGCCCCACGTGATCATCGGGCTGGCTGGCCGCGCGGACTAATTCGGCCTTAGCGCCAATTTGCGCGGGGAGATGACAGGATATATCCAGTCCACGCGCCATGACGGAACGATGACTGATGCGCGCCAGCCTTGGGGATCGGTAAACATGCGCAGAGCCGCCATCGTAAGTCCGCTGCGAACGCCCGTGGGCAAATTCATGGGATCGCTCTCGCCATTGCCCGCGGGCGATCTCGCCGCAATTATCCTCCGCGCCTTGGTCGAGCGCACCACAATCGACCCCGAGCGCATCGACGATGTCGTGTTTGCGCAAGGCTACGCCAACGGGGAAGCGCCGTGCATCGCCCGCTGGGCGGCGCTGGCCGCCGATCTGCCGCTGCGGGTGCCGGGATATCAGCTCGACCGCCGCTGCGGCTCGGGCCTGCAGTCGATCATCGACGCCGCCATGATGGTGCAGACGGGCGCCGCCGACGTCGTCATTGCCGGCGGCGTCGAGAGCATGAGCAATGTGGAATATTACTCCACCGATCTGCGCTCTGGCGCGCGCTCGGGCCAATCCGTGATGCACGATCGCCTGACGCGCGGACGCGTTATGTCGCAACCGATCTCTCGGTTCGGAATGATTAGCGGCATGATCGAGACCGCCGAAAACCTCGCCAAGGATTACGCCATCACCCGCGAGCAGGCGGATGAATATGCAGTGATGAGCCACGAGCGCGCGACCGCGGCCTGGGCCGAAAACAAATTCGCCGACGAACTCGCGCCTGTGCCTGTGCCGCAAAAACGCGGCGAGCCCGAATTGTTCGTCAAGGACGAAGGCTTCCGGACCGATGCATCGATGGAAACGCTCGGCGCGCTGCGGCCGATCGAAAAGGGCGGCGTCGTCACCGCCGGCAATGCGAGCCAGCAGAATGACGCCGCCGCCGCTTGCTTGGTCATTGCCGAAGACAAGTTGAATGAATTGAAGCTTGAGCCGATGGCGTGGTTTCACTCTTGGGCGGCGGCTGGCTGCGATCCATCGCGCATGGGTATTGGCCCAGTGCCGGCCGTAGAGCGCCTATTTGGCCGCACCGGTCTCGGCTGGAAAGACATCGATCTCGTTGAGCTCAACGAGGCCTTCGCGCCGCAAGTGCTCGCGGTGCTAAAGGGCTGGGGCTGGGACGATCGCGACAAGCTGAACGTCAACGGCTCCGGCATTTCGCTCGGCCATCCCATCGGCGCCACCGGCGGCCGCATCCTCGCCAATCTTGTGCGCGAGCTACGCCGTCGAAACGGGCGCTACGGTCTCGAGACGATGTGTATCGGCGGCGGCCAGGGCCTCGCGGCAATCTTCGAACGCGCGTGAGCCTCCCCGCGTGCGCATCGCCACTTACAACGTAAACGGCGTCAACGGGCGCCTCCCCGTGCTGCTGCGGTGGCTGGAGCTGACCTCGCCGGATATCGTCTGCCTGCAAGAGTTGAAAGCGCCCGACGATCGCTTCCCAGAAGCGGCGATCAAGGAGGCGGGGTACAACGCCATCTGGCATGGACAGAAAAGCTGGAACGGCGTCGCCATTCTCGCGCGCAGCGGCACGCCGATCGAAGTGCGCCGCGGCCTGCCTGGCGATCCGGACGATGTGCATAGCCGATACATCGAGGCCGAAATCGACGATCTGATTGTCGGCTGTCTCTATGTGCCGAACGGCAATCCCGCGCCCGGGCCAAAGTTCGACTACAAGCTGGCCTGGTTCAAACGCCTCGCGGCGCACGCCAAAACTTTGCTGAAATCCGGCAAGCCGGTCGTGCTTGCCGGCGATTACAACGTGATGCCGACGGAGTTTGACGTCTACAAGCCCGAGCGCTGGATCGAAGACGCGCTCTTTCGCATCGAAGTGCGTGAGGCGTATGCGCGGCTCGTGCATCAGGGTTGGACTGACGCTATTCGCGCGCGCCATCCAGATAAGCGCATCTACACGTTCTGGGATTATTTCCGTAATGCCTACGCGCGAAACGCCGGGCTGCGGATCGATCACCTGCTGCTCAGCCCGGACGTCGCCAAACGCCTGATCGGCGCTGGCGTCGACGGCGAAGTGCGGGGTTGGGAAAAGACGAGCGACCACGCGCCGACTTGGATCGAGCTCATGAATAGCCCGGCGAAGCCCGCGCGCGCCAAGAAAGCGGTCACGCGCACAGCGGCGAAGAAGGCAAAGAAGTAAGCCGGCGCTCCCCAATGGAGCGCCGGCCTTTTAATCAGGTGCTGACAGCTTCCTGGCTGCCGCTCGCGCCGCGGCTTTTCCACACCAAGGCATCGGAGAGGTCTTCGTGCAGCTCCGCCGCTTCGATCCGCCGAAACATCGAGAGCGCCTGCCCAACCACCTGATCCATGTTGTAATAGCGATATGTAGCCAGCCGGCCGACGAAGTAGACGTCCTTCTCCGCCAACGAGAGCGCTTCATAACGCTTGAACAGCGCCTGATTTTCCGGGCGCGGGATTGGATAATAGGGATCGCCCGTCGCACACGGATACTCGTACGTGATGGTTGTGCTCTCGGCCTGCTGGCCGGTCAGGTGCTTGTACTCGGTGATCCGCGTGTACGGCGTTTCTTCGGCCGGGTAGTTCACTGTGCCGACCGGCTGGAAGCGATCGCGCCGCAGCGTTTCATGGCGGAAACGCAGGCTGCGATACGGCAGCTTGCCATAACGGTAGTCGTAATAAGCGTCGATCGGGCCAGTATAGATCAGCTTGTCGTAACTGATCGCTTCGCGCACGCGCTCGAAATCGACGCCGAGGCGGACCTCGATATTGGGATGATCGAGCATCCGTTCGAACATCTTTGTGTAGCCGGCGCGCGGCATGAATTGGAAGCGATCGGTGAAATAGCGATCATCCGTGTTGGTGCGGGTCGGAACGCGCGCCGTCACTGACTTGTCCAGTTCGCTCGGATCGAGCGCCCATTGCTTGCGCGTGTAGCCTCTGAAGAAAAGCTCGTAGAGTTCGCGCCCGACGGCGGAGATAACAACGTCTTCCGAGGTGCGGATGTCCTTCACGGGCTCTGCTCGTGAGGCCAGAAACGCCGCAGCTGCCGCGTCGTCCTTCAAGTTAAGGCCATAGAGCGTGTTAAGCGTGGTGCGATTGATCGGGATTGGAACGTCCAGCGTCCCGATCCGCGCCAGCACGCGGTGTTCATAAGGGCGCCAATCGGTGAATTGACTGAGATGCTCGAAAATATCTTCGCTATTGGTGTGGAAGATGTGCGGTCCGTACTGGTGCATCAGTACGCCGGCATCGTTGACATAATCGTACGCATTGCCACCAATGTGCGGGCGCTTATCGACCACCAACACCTGCTTGCCGAGTTGGGAGGCAAGGCGCTCGGCCATCACCGAGCCCGCAAAGCCCGCGCCGACGATGAGATAATCGTAGTGACTGCGCCGCCCCTGCCGCGCTGAGCTTGGCATCTGCACAACTTGCGTTTTGCGCGCGCGCTGAAGGTGCTTGCCGATCAGCGACTGCATCTGCGCCGCGGTGGACGTCCACGATTGTGCGCTGAGCAGCTGCTGAACTTGCGCCTGCCAGTCGTTGCGCGCGCTGAGCGCCAAGGCATCTTCGCACGCGGCTACGAAGTCGTCCGCAGTCGAGGCGATTTTCACAGCTTCCAACTCGCCATAATGGCGGATCACGTCCCTGATCGGCGTCGACACCACGGGCTTTCCGGCGGAAAGGTATTCCGGCGTCTTGGTCGGGCTGATGAAGCGCGTCGACTCGTTGATGGCGAAGGGCATCAAGGCGACGTCCCAGCCGGAGAGATAATTGGGCAGCTCATCATAGCTCTTGCCGCCGAGGAAGTGGATGTTCGGCGTGCGCGGGAGGTCCGCCTCGGTGATCTTCGCCAGCGGGCCGACGATGACGAACGTCCATTCCGGCCGCGCCTCGGCGGCGCTACGCAGCAAGTCGAAATCCATGCGCTCGTCCAACACGCCGTAGAAGCCCAGCCGCGGGCGCGGCAGCTGCGCCTGATCGGCCGGATCGACACGCGCATCTTTCGGCTCGAAGTGCGCGCGGTCGATGCTGGAGGGGAAGGGGTGGATGTTGCGGTGCTTGTCCTGCTTGGCCTCGTAGAGCGAGTAGCCGCCGGTGAAAACGACGTCCGCAGCCCCGAAAAGCTCGGCCTCGAGCGCCGGGAGTTCGGCCGGTGCAAAGCGAAAGTTCGCCAGCTCGTCCATGCAATCATAGACGGTGCACGCAGAGACGAGGTCGCGCGAGAACGGCAGCATCATCGGCGTGTAGTACCAACGTATCCAGCCGCGCTGTTCGCCCGAAGCAAAGCCGTTCAACAGCGCGCGCAGCGCCTCGACCTCCTCTTCGCGCGAAAGCCCCGGCGGCAGCACTGGCGTCACCACCAATACGTTGGAGCGTTGGCAGCGCTTTTCATTGAGCGACGGATGCGCCGCGCCTTCGCGCAGGATCGGCTCTTCCCAGTACACCACGTCCTGCCCGCGCGCGAAGTTCGCCATGAGATGTTGCGGGCGTTGCAGAACAAACTCCCAACGCAAATGGGAGAAGCAAATCAGCGGGTGACGGTCACACAGGTTTTCTGAGCCCGGAGGAGCGGGCGTGCGCTTTTTTTGCAAGGGAGTTCTCACCAGCTAGAGGGTACCCCCGAATAAGAGAATGAGCGCCGATTTGTTCCCTCCGCAAACAGACGTGCACGGACGAAACAGAAAGTGCGGTCAGCAGTTAACGCTCCTTGCGGAGGAAACTTGCAGCCATTGGAACTTTGGGGCGGTCACGAGTGCACCGTCAGCCGCGTCGGCGACGCGACGATGGATCAAACCGGGCGGTCGGGCCATTGGCAGCGCCTCGATGATATTGATGCGTTCGCTGCGCTTGGTCTGAAGGCGTTGCGCTATCCGCTGCTGTGGGAGCATGTCGCGCCGGAGCGGCCTGGTCTCAACGATTGGCGCCTCGCCGACCGGCAAATGGTGCGGCTGCACGATCTGAAGCTGCGGCCTATTGTCGGTCTCGTGCATCACGGCTCCGGGCCGTTATATGTCGATTTGCTTTCGCCCGACTTTGCGGCCGGACTCGCCGCGCATGCGCGGGAGGCCGCGCGGCGCTTTCCCTGGGTGCAGGATTGGACGCCGGTGAATGAGCCGCTGACGACGGCGCGGTTTGCGGGCCTCTACGGCCATTGGTATCCGCACCACGGCAACGAGCGCAGCTTTTTTCTCGCGCTGCTGAACCAGATCGACGGCGTGCGGCTGGCGATGGCCGAAGTGCGCAAGGTCAATCCACAAGCGCGGCTCGTGCAAACCGACGATCTCGGCCGAACCTACTCGACCGACGCGCTGAATGATCAGGCGCGTTACGATAACGAGCGGCGCTGGCTAGGTTGGGACTTGCTGTTTGGCTGCGTTACCAAGGAACATCCGATGTGGGAGCGCCTTATCGCGCTCGGTTTTGAGCGGCGGGTGAAGGCGATCGCCGACGCGCCGTGTGCGCCGGACATCGTCGGCATCAATCATTATCTCACCAGCGACCGCTTCCTCGATCACCGCTGTGAGCGCTATCCGCACGTCCAGCCCGGCGGCAATTGTCGCACCCGGTACGTTGACGTGGAAGCCGTGCGCGCGCTGACGCCGCCGCCTGCCGGTGTAGCCGGCGCGCTGAGGGAGGCGTGGGCGCGGTACGGCGTCACGCTCGCGATCACCGAAGCGCACAATGCCTGTACTCGCGACGAGCAGGTGCGCTGGTTCGCCAGCGCCTGGCGCGACGCTCAGGTCGCGCGCGAGGAGGGCGTCGATGTCGCCGCGGTGACGTCTTGGTCGCTGCTCGGCGCTTACGATTGGGACAGCTTGCTGACACGCGACCGCGGCCATTACGAGCCCGGCGCGTTCGACGTCTCGTCCGGCCAGCGGCGCCCGACAGCGCTTGCGCATTTTCTCCGCCGTCTCGCCGACGATCCGCAGGCAGCACCCGATATCTCCGGCCGCGGCTGGTGGACGCGCGACATCCGCTTCACCCATCCGCCGTCGCACGCGCGCAGGGAAGATGCGCCGGTGCGGCGAGCGGAGCGAAACCCAAAATCGACCGCGCCAATCATGATCGTGGGCGCGAGCGGCACGCTAGGCCAGGCGCTCGCCCGCGCCTGCGGTTTGCGCGATATGGAGCATCGCGTCACAACGCGCGAGGAAGTCTCGTTGTGCGATGAGGGCAGCATCGAAGCGGCGCTCGACCGTCACCAGCCGCGTGCAGTGATCAATGCCGCCGGTTGGGTGCGTGTAGACGATGCCGAGCGCGAGATTGATGCTTGCCGGGCGGCCAACACACAAGGCGCCGCGCTGCTGGCGCGCATCTGCGCGGAGCGTGAGACGCCGCTGACGACGTTCTCCAGCGATCTCGTCTTCGACGGCGCCAGCGCCAGTCCCTACACCGAAACCAGTCTGACCAAGCCGCTCAACATTTATGGCGCCAGTAAAGCTGACGCTGAGCGGGCAGTCCTAGCGGTCTCGACTAAAGCGCTGATAGTGCGCACTGCCGCGTTCTTCTCGCCGCACGATCCGTACAATTTCGCGGCCTGGGTTGTCCGCGAATTGCGCGAGGGGCGCCCCGTCGCCTGCGCCGGCGATTCTGTGGTCTCTCCCACTTATGTGCCGGCGCTTGCGCATGCCGTGCTGGATCTCGTGCTCGATGCCGAGGCGGGTCTCTGGCACGTAGTGAATGAAGGCGCAGTGTCGTGGGCCGAGTTCGCGGTGCGGCTCGCCGAGGCGTCGGGGCTCGACGCGCGCTTAGTGGAAACGCGCACCGGCGCCGAGCTTGGCTGGGTCGCGCCGCGTCCGCGTTATTCCGCCATGACATCTGGGCGCGGACGCTTGCTGCGCGATCTCGATGAGGCGATCTGGCGCTTCTCGCACGCCGTGAAGGACATGCCGACCGCCGCGCTTCACCGCTCCGCCGCGTAGGCGCGCACCGCTGCCACCGCTTCGCGCGCTTTCTCGTACGTTTCCTCCGCCGTCTGGCCTGGCCGATATAGTTCGCCGCCAAGCCCCAGCCCATCGGCGCCGGCGTCGCGCCAGTTGCTAAACTCGCTCGGACGGGCGCCGCCGACTGCGAAAACCTTTACGTCGGGCGGCAACACGGTGCGCACGGCGCGTAAGTGCGCAACGCCGCCCGTGGCCGCCGGAAATAACTTCAAGTAGCGCGCCCCGGCTTTGATCGCGGCGTAAGCCTCGCTCGGCGTGTAGAAGCCAGGGAAGGGCGTCAGCCCAAGCGCGATCGATCGGCCGATGATTGCAGTGTCTGTGTTCGGCGCGATGACGATGCGTCCGCCGGCCTCCGCCACGCGCTCTACGTCGCCCGCATCCACCACCGTGCCAGCGCCGATGATCGCGCCCGCGCCGAACTCGCGGGCCAGCAAAGCGATGGAGTCGAACGGCTGCGGCGAATTGAGCGGGACTTCGATCACCTTGAAGCCGGCGCGGACCAGCGCATCGCCAATGCCAAGCACCTCATCCGGGCGCACGCCGCGAAGAATGGCGATGAGCGGCGTCTCGCGCAGTGCGTCTTCAAGAAGCATCAAGAGCCCCTAGCGCGACCAGCGCGTTAAAACCGGCGAGCGCTGCATCGGCGCCATCGTCTACCGTGCTGTGGAAACCGCGGTGGGCCAAAGCGCGGTTGTAGTGCGCGCACAGCGCCGGCGCGCCCAGCAATGCGATCTGGCTCTCGGGCGCGGCGCCGAAGTGCGGGGCCAACGCCGCGATCTCGGCGCCGATGAGCAGGCCCGACAGATAAGAGCGGCTCGAACTGGCGGGCGCATCGCCGCCGACAACACGCGCCCGCGTGCTGAAGAGACGAGTTGCTAAAGCTGAGCCATCGCCAGCGGCCTCGACACCGGCGTCAAACGCCTTCGCGTCGTCTTCGCCTTCGTCGGCGCCCAGCACCGAATGAGTGCTGAGGACGTCGAACAATTCTCCCGTCATCGCTGTGACGAATTGCTCGATGCGGCCATCGACGATCAGCGCCCATTTCGCGTGCGTGCCAGGGTGGCAGACGATGTGGCGCCCGCGCCCACGATCCGGCGCCATCTCGATCCAGCCGATCAGTTGCGTTTCCTCGCCGCGCATGACGTCGGGCGCGCCCGTTATCCCGGCGCAGCGCAGCCCCGGCGCAATCCGCACGCGCTCGCCGACATCGCCGAGATGTACCGCGAGCGCAGCCTTGTCCGCCGGGCAGTCGAGATAGGGCATGACGCGCCAACCCAAATTGGACCCGATCATGCCGCACATCAGCGCTGGCAAATCTTCTCCGTGCAGCGCTGGGCGCACGTGCTCGGCGAACACAGACGCCGCTTCGCACTCGCCGATCTGAGAGACGCCGAGCGGCAGCTCGCGCTCGTCTTGTACTACGCCGTCAGCGCCGACACGCCAGGCGCGCAGATTCGTGGTGCCCCAATCGACAGCGAGGTAGGGCCTCACGTGCGCCCGCCGTCGATGATGAAATTCTGGCCGGTGATCATGCGGGCGCTGTCGGAGGCGAGAAAAAGCGCGAGGTTCGCCACATCGACGGGCTCGATCCGCCGCTGCAGCGCCACTTGCTTCATCCAGTCCGCTTCGGCCTCCGGCGTCAGCCACAGCTCCAGCTGGCGCTCAGTCACCACCCACCCTGGAGAGATTGCATTCACGCGGATGTTGGCCGCGCCCCATTCGCGCGCCAGCGATTTGGTGAGCCCAAGCAACGCCGCCTTCGCCGCCACATAAGCCGCCATGCCCGCGGGCGCGAGCAGCGCATTGATCGAACTGATGTTGAGGATGACGCCGTTTTGCACTGGCAGCATCACTTCGTACGCCGCGCGCGCCGCATGCAACGCCGGATCGAGATTGACGGCGAGATTTGCCCGCCAGGCGTCCGCCGTCAGCTCCTCGGCCTTGTGCCGCGTATCGTTGGCGACATTGTTGATCAGCACGTCGAGCGCGCCGAACTCTGAAGCGGCCGCTCGCACCGCATCGATCAGCGCCGCCGCATCGGTGACGTCGCAGCGCTGAAACCAGGCGCCGAGCCGCTTTGCCAGGGCTTCGCCGTGCTCCACATCGATGTCGATGAAGGCCACCCTAGAGCCTTGTGCAGCGAACGCCTCCACGAAGGCCGCGCCAATGCCGCTCGCCCCGCCGGTGATGAAGACCACGCGGCCTTCGAGGTCGGGATAAAGCGCGCTCAATGCGATTCCCTGTTCACTTCGTCGCCGCTCGAGCCAACCAGGAAATCGAGATCGCAGCCTTTGTCAGCCTGCTGCACCGTATCGACATAAAGCTTGGCCCAACCGCGCTCGGCGTAACGCTGCGTCGGGCGCCACGCCTCGCGGCGTGCGCCAAGCTCGCGCTCGTCCACCAGCAGATCGAGCGTGCGCTCCGGCCCATCGAAGCGGATCACGTCGCCGGTTTGCACCAGCCCAAGCGGCCCGCCCGCTTCGGATTCCGGTGACACGTGCAGGATCACCGTGCCATACGCCGTGCCGCTCATGCGCGCGTCGGAAATGCGGACGAGATCGCGCACGCCGCGCGCCAGCAGCTTGCCCGGCAGCGCCATGTTGCCGACCTCCGGCATGCCCGGGTAACCCTTCGGCCCGCACGCCTTCAGCACCATCACCGATGTCTCGTCTACCGGCAGGTCAGGGTCATCGAGCCGTTTTTTGTAATCCTCGATGTCCTCGAACACGATCGCGCGGCCTTCGTGCCGCAACAATGCCGGCGTCGCCGCGCTCGGTTTGATGATCGCGCCTTGCGGGGCAAGATTGCCGCGCAGAACCCACACGCCGGAGGAGGGCCCGAACGGCTTGTCGAGCGCGGCGATCACCTCGCTGTCGTAGCATTCGGCCGCATCGGCGATCTCGCCCAGCGTATGGCCGCTCACTGTCATGGCATCGCCGCGGATGCGTGAACGCAGTGAGCGCAGCACAGCCGGCACGCCGCCCGCGTAACAGAATTCTTCCATCAGAAAGGCGCCCGACGGCATCAGGTTCACCAAAAGCGGCGTCTCGCGCCCGAGCGCGTCGAAATCCTCCAGCGTCAGCGGCACGCCAAGCCGGCCGGCGAGCGCGAGCAGGTGGATGACCGCGTTGGTGGAGCCGCCGATTGCCGCATGGGCCAAGATTGCGTTCTCAAACGCGGCGCGCGTGGCGATATGCGACAGTCGGACGTCCTGGCGCACCATCTCGACGATGCGCCGGCCGGAGAGGTGCGACAGCGTCCGCCGCCGCGCATCAACCGCAGGCAGCGCCGCATTGTGCGGCAAGCAAAGCCCCATCGCCTCGATCAGGCTCGCGACGGTCGAAGCCGTGCCCATCGTCATGCAGGTGCCTGAGGAGCGCGACATTCCCGCCTCGGCGGAAAGAAAGTCCTTCATGCTCATCGTGCCGGCGCGCGCCTCTTCGGAGAAGCGCCAGACGTCCGTGCCCGAGCCGATCGAGCGGCCCTTGAACTTGCCATTTAGCATCGGCCCGGCGGAGACGACGATCGTCGGCAAATCGACGCTGGCTGCGCCCATCAGCTGGCCCGGGGTGGTTTTATCGCAGCCGCCCAGCAGAACGACGCCGTCGATCGGGTTGGCGCGGATGCTCTCCTCGACCTCCATGGCGAGCAGATTGCGGAACAGCATGGCGGTAGGCCGTACCTGCGTTTCGCCCAGCGACATCGCCGGAAACTCGAGCGGCAGGCCGCCCGCCTCCCACACGCCGCGCTTCACGTGCTCGGCGAGCTCGCGCAGATGGCCGTGACACGGCGCCAGTTCTGACCAGGTGTTGCAGATGCCAATGACGGGGCGGCCATCGAACACATCGTCCGGCAGGCCCTGATTTTTCATCCAGGACCGGTGGATGAAGCCGTCCCTATCCAGTTTGCCATAGGCCTTAGCGCTTCGAAATCTAGGCTTTTTGTCTGCCAAGGCTGCCCCGCTGTGACTAAAAGGTTGCAAACCGCAGAGAGTGACAACGCGTGTGCATGAACTCAGTTCCCGTTCACCAGACTCGCGGTACATTCGTCGGGCGTGTTGCGGAGCGTGCGGGATGAACGCGATTAGCTACAGAGATGTGTTCGAAATCGAACACGACCAGTCCAGTTCTGATGAACTGCAAGCCGGCGACTTGGTGCAGACAGGGCCAAACCTCTTTCCTCGGTTCGAAGTCGTCGCGATCAGCGGTGAGACGGTCTGGGTCCGGAACGTCAATTCGGGCCAGGATGCGTTGCTGCCGACTAAGAGATGCCGGAAGGTGACCGCCCAAGGCGCTTGATCCGGAGGACGGGTGGGCCAAAGTTGACCTCTCAGTTTGCGGAGGTCCCCCATTACTCCTTTCATGTTCGCCACGGGCATCGAGAACTCGATCCCGAAGATCGACGGCGGCCGCGTGCGCGTCGATCAGATGGAATCCTGCGGCCACTACAAGCACTTCCGGCAGGACTTCGACTGCGTCGATGACCTTGGCATCCGCTTCCTGCGCTACGGGCCGCCCCTCCACACAACCCTGCTCGGCCCCGGCAAATACGACTGGGAATTCTCCGACATCGCGTTCGCAGAGCTACGCCGGCGCGGCATCGTCCCCATTGTCGACCTCTGCCATTTCGGCGTGCCCGATTGGATCGGCGATTTTCAGAACCCCGATTTTCCAGAGCAGTTCGCAATTTACGCGCGCGCGTTCGCGCAGCGCTTCCCGTGGGTGCAGATGTATACGCCGGTGAACGAGATGTTCATCTGCGCGCAATTTTCCGGATACTTCGGCTGGTGGAATGAGCAGGGCACCACCGACCGCACGTTCGTCACGGCGTTAAAGCACATCGTCAAAGCCAATGTGATGGCGATGCGCGAAATCCTCAGCGTGCGCGGCGACGCGATCTTCATTCAAAGCGAGTCGTCGGAATATTTTCACGCCGAGTGCCCGGCCGCCATCCGTCCGGCGGAGATTGAGAACTCACGCCGCTTCCTCTCGCTCGATCTCAATTACGGACACCGCGTGGACTCGACCATGTACGAGTACCTGATGGATAACGGCATGACGCGCCAGGAATATCATTTTTTCCTGCAGAACTCGCAGCGACATCACTCCATTCTCGGCAACGATTATTATTGGACCAACGAACACCGCGTCTCCGCCGACGGCACCCATCGCGCATCCGGAGAAATCTTCGGCTACAGCGAAATCACGCGCCAATACTACAATCGCTATCATCTGCCGGTGATGCACACTGAAACCAATCTGATCGAGGGTCCGCAAGGCGACGAGGCCGTCAATTGGCTCTGGAAGCAATGGGCGAACGTGCTGCGCGTGCGCAATGATGGCGTACCTACAGTCGGCTTCACCTGGTATTCGCTGACCGATCAAACCGATTGGGACACGGCGCTGCGCGAGAAGAATGACCGCATTCACCCGGTCGGTCTCTTCGATCTCAACCGCGAGATCCGTCCAGTGGGGCGTTCCTACAAGAAGCTCATCGCCGATTGGCGCGACGTGCTGCCGACGCAGAGCGTGTGCCTCGGCGTGCCGCTGGCCGATTGGCCCGACGACGAAGAGCAATTGGCAGAGCTGGCGCACGACGCCAAGGTCGCGCAGCAGATGAGCTAGAGGCGCCGGATGCAGCCCGTTTGCGTCGTCCATTCCGAATGCCAATTGGGCGAGGGGCCGCTCTGGGATGCTGACGCGCAGCGCCTCTATTGGCTCGACATCAAGCAGCGCCGCTTGCACTGGTTCGAGCCCGCCAGCGGACGCGCCGAAGCCCTCCAGCTCGACGTGCAAGCGACAGCGCTCGGCCGCCGCGCGCAAGGCGGGTTGGTCATGGCCTGCGCCGGCGGCGTCGGCGTGTTCGATGTCGCCGCGCGCCGTTTTGAACTGCGCGTGCGCATCGAGGACGATCTTCCAGGCAACCGAACCAATGACGGCCATGTCGGCGCCGATGGCCGCTTCTGGTTTGGCACGATGGCCGACAATGGCGAAGGCCGCACCGGCGCGCTCTATCGGCTCGATCCCGATTGGCGCTGCGCGCAAATGGAGAGCTCACTCGGCATCCCGAATGCGATTGTGATCGATGCGAGCGGTGAGACGCTCTACATGGCGGATTCCGCCGCGCATGAACTTTACGCTTATCCGCTCAATGCCCGCACCGGCGAACTCGGCGCACGCACGCTGCTTGCGTCCACCACGCCGCCAATCACGCCCGATGGCGCGGCGATCGATGCAGAAGGCTATATTTGGAGCGCGCAATGGGATGGCTGGCGCCTCGTGCGCTATGCGCCGAGCGGCGCCGTCGATCGTATCGTAGCGATGCCTGTCAGCCGCCCTACTAGCTGCGCCTTTGGCGGCCCCGATTTGCGCACGCTCTACATCACCAGCGCCCGCGTCGGCCTCGAAGCTGAAGCTCTAGCGGGCGAGCCGCTTGCCGGCGGCGTGTTCGCGCTTGAGGTCGAGACGCCCGGCCTGTCGCTCCCGCTTTTCGCCGGCTAACCATCTCGACGCCGTGGGCGCAACGCCGCTACAGATGCCCCATGCGGGGAGTAGTATGAGCGTGCAATGGCGCAATTGGTCGGGCAGCGTCGAAGCGCGGCCAGAGCAGATCGCGCGCCCGCGCACCGAAGCGGAGCTGGCCGAGATCGTGCGCACGGCGAAGAAGCTGCGCGTCGTCGGCGCTGGCCACTCCTTCATGCCGCTCTGCGAAACCGATGGCGCGCTCGTTTCGCTGGCCGAGATTGAAGGCGCAATCGAGCTTAGCGCCGACCGCACGCGGGCCTGGGCGCCCGCGGGGATGAGCCTCGCCAAGCTTACCGCGGCGCTCTGCGAAGAGGGCCTCTCGCTCATCAACCAGGGCGATGTGAATCCGCAAACGCTCGCCGGCGCCGTCAGCACCGGAACGCACGGCACTGGCGCCGGGCTCGGTTCGCTCTCCACCGCCACGCGCGCCTTTCGCTTGATTCTGGCGGACGGCTCGATCGCGACCTGCAGCGCTAGCGAGCGCCCGGAGCTGTTTCAAGCGCAGCGGCTTTCACTTGGCCTGCTCGGCGTCTTTACACGCATCGAGATCGACGTGCTGCCGGCATATCACCTCGAAGAACGCGTCGAGTCGCATCCGCTCGACTGGGTGGCCGAACGTTGGGACGAACTCGTCGCCAATAATCGCCACGTCGAATTCTTCATCTTCCCCTATGGCGACCAAGCGATCCTGAAGACGCTGAACCCGGCGCCAAGCGAAGGCCCGCTGAAACATATGAGCGACATGGACGACCGCGCCTTCCGGCTCGTCTGCGATCTTTGCGCCGCGTTTCCGTTTCTGACGCGCCGGCTGCAGCCCTCCATAGTCAAGCCCGGCATCCGCCAGCGCCGCGTCGGCCCGGCGTACCAAATCTTTCCCTCCGAGCGCAGCGTGCGCTTCGAGGAGATGGAATACGAAATACCGGTCGCGAACGGCTGGCCCGCG
The DNA here is from genome assembly GCA_014378995.1 of Hyphomonadaceae bacterium. Lineage (GTDB taxonomy): Bacteria > Pseudomonadota > Alphaproteobacteria > Caulobacterales > Aquidulcibacteraceae > Vitreimonas. The sequence goes on along the minus strand of JACMMP010000064.1, from coordinate 26,515 downwards.
CTGCGCGAAGTCATCGCCTACATCCGCAAGCGCAAGCTGCCGGTCACCTTCCCGTTCGAATTCCGCACCACCGCCGCCGACGATATTTGGCTCAGCCCATTCAATAAGGGCCCGTGTACCTCGATCTCCGCGCACCAATACGCCAAGATGCCGTGGCGCGATTTCTTCACTGGCATCGAGCCCATTTTCCGCGCCCATGGCGGGCGTCCACATTGGGCCAAGCGCCACACATTGACGCGCGCCGACGTCGATGCGCTTTATCCAGAAGCGCAGCTTTTCCGCAGCGTCCGCGCCGCGCACGATCCCGACGCCAAATTCGCCAATGCCCACCTTGCCGCCTTGTTCGTGGAGCCCTGATCATGAGCGATATCGATCTGCACCGCCCGCTCATCGGCCAACAAGGCTCGCGCACGGCGCTCAACACGCCCGCTCTGGTGCTCGATCGCGACGCGCTCGGACGCAACATCGCCGCCATGGCCGCGTTCGCGAAAGCCAACGCCATCGCGCTGCGGCCGCACGCCAAAACGCACAAAAGCGCGGAGATCGCAAAGCTCCAGCTCGCTGCCGGCGCCCGAGGAATCTGCTGCGCCAAGCTCGGCGAAGCCGAAGCGTTGGCGGGCGAGGGGGTGGGCGCTATGCTCATCACCTCGCCAGTGGTGACGCCGCAAGCGATCGCGCGTCTCGCTGCGCTGCATAAGCAGATCGCCGGCCTCATGGTCGTCGCCGATCATCCCGATAATGTCGCCGCCCTTGCCGCGGCCACGAAAGGCGCCGCGCGCAAGCTTCCGGTCGTCGTCGATATCGATCCTGGCATCCGCCGCACCGGCGTCGCCTCGCCGCAGGCCGCGCTCGCGTTGGCGCGGCAGATCGCGGCGAGTGAAATGCTCCACTATGCCGGCCTCCAATTTTATTGCGGCGCGCAGCAGCATATCGCCTCGTTCGCCGAGCGCCGCGCGGCGATCGAGGACCGCACCCTCTATCTCAGCAGCGTCATCGACCTTCTGCGCAGCGAAGGCCTCGCGCCCGAGATCGTCACCGGAGGCGGCACCGGCACGCACCGCATCGACGCCGCGCTCGGCGTCATCAATGAGCTGCAAGTCGGCTCGTACGTGTTCATGGACAAGCAATATCTCGATTGCGATTTGAGCGGCGAAGCGATCCCGCCGTTCGAAACCGCGCTCTTCATCGATGCGCACGTGATCAGCGCCAATGCGCCGAGCATGGCGACAATCGATTCCGGCTTCAAAGCGCTCTCGACCGATGGCGGCAATCCAGCTGTCGCCGCGGGCGCGCCGGCGGAAGCAGCGTTCTTCTTCATGGGCGACGAGCACGGCGCGCTGATTGCGCCGGGGCATGAGTTCAAGCTGGGTGATCGCGTCACGCTCACCGCGCCGCACTGCGATCCGACCGTCAATCTCTACGACGCCTACCACGTCGTGCGCGGCGACACCCTGATCGACATCTGGCCCGTCACCGCGCGCGGGCGTTCACGCTAGCGCTTTACGCACGCGCCTGTACGATGCGCTATGGCCCGCACGCAAGCCGCCGATTACGATGAACGGAAAGAGGCGATCGTCGATACGGCCGCCGCGCTGTTTGCACGCGAGGGGTACAATGGCGCCTCGGTTGCCGATCTGGCCAAGCGCGGCAAGTTCTCCAAATCGCTAATCTATCATTATTACCAATCGAAGGATGACATCCTCTTCGACGTGATGATCTCCCACGTTCGCGCGCTCGAAGAAGCGGCGAAAGAGGCGACAGCGGGGGCCGAGCCGCCGGCGCGCAAGCTCCGCGAACTGGCGCATCGCTTCATGGCGCTCTATGTCGGCGCCGCCGACCGGCACAAGGTGCTGCTGAACGATCTCGATCATCTGCCGAAAGCGCGCCGCAATGAGATCGTCGCAGTGCAGCGTCGGCTTATCGAAACGGTGCAAAAGCTGCTGGTCGAGATCGAGCCGGCGCTGAAGCGCAAAAGCGGCGCAAGCTTCGCCGCCGCCATGCTCTTCTTCGGCGCCATCAACTGGACCCACACCTGGTTCAATCCGAAAGGCCCCGTAAGCGCCGGCGCACTGGCGGAGATGGCGGTGGATTGGACGCTTGGCGGCGTGCGGAAAGCGGCGGAGTAAAGTCCTCATCCAACTACCATCGAGTCATTCCGGACGCGCGGAGCGCGATCCGGAACCCAGGGCAAACACTGATCCGGAGGCCCTGGGTTCCGGGCCTACGCTTCGCTCCGCCCGGAATGACTCGATTTTAGTTTGTGCCGCCTAACTATCATACGTCAGCGCTACGCCTTCACTCACCGGCGTCGCTTGGCACGTCAGCACGTACCCCTCCGCCAGCTCTGCTTCCGAAAGCCCGTAATTCACCTTCATGCTGACTTCGCCCGCCGTCACCTTCGCGCGGCACGTGGCGCAAACGCCCCCTTTGCACGCGAACGGCGCCGGCAGTCCGGCAGCACGTACGTTGTCGAGGATCGAGTGCTTCGAAGGATCGAACGCGACTTGCACGCGCCGCCCGTTCAGCGTCACGCTCATGCGCAAACCCGCCGCTTTCTCCTCCAGCACACGCGCCGCCGCAACTTGCGCAGCGGAGAGCGGTCCGGTGGTGAAACGTTCGATCAGGATGCGCGGTTTATCAACGCCGCGCGCGAGCAGCGCTTCCTCGATCGCATCCATCATCGGCCCCGGCCCGCAGATGAAAAACGCATCCACGTTCTCCGCCCGCACCAGCGACGAGAGAATCTCATCCGTCTTCGCGCGGTCGAGCCGGCCGTTGAACAGCTCGATCTCTTCTTCTTCCTCTTCGAGGAAGTGATAGATGCTGAACCGGTCGAGATAGCGGTCCTTCAGCGCGGCGATCTCTTCCAGAAACATCACGCCCAGTGAATTGCGATTGCCGTAAAAAAGCGTGAAGCGCGAACGCGCCTCCGTCGCCAGCGCCGTCTTGATCAGCGACAGGATCGGCGTGATCCCTGAGCCGCCAGCGAACGCCACGTACTCGCGCCGCGCCTCCGCATCGAAGCTCCAGCAGAACGAACCGTGCGGCGCCATAACGTCGAGTTCGTCGCCGACTTTCAGCTCGCTGTTCACCCAGCCCGAAAACACACCGCCCGCGATCTGCTTCACGCCGATCTTCAAAACGCCCTCATTGGGCGAAACGCACAGCGAATAATTGCGCCGTACCTCTTCGCCGCGAATTTCGCGGCGGAAAGTGAGGTGCTGGCCTGCGCGGAACGCGAACGCGTCACGCAGATGCTCCGGCAATTCGAGCTGAACGGAGACAGCGTCTGGCGTCTCGCGCTTCACTTCAGCGACGCGCAGCTTGTGAAAGTCGATGCTCATCGCGCGCGCTCTCCGTCCTCCCCCGCCAGGGGGAGGTGGCGCGTGCGCGAGCACGCGACCGAGGGGTGGGCGCCGAACCTTGCGCACGTCGGCGCCGCCCCCTCAGTCAGCTTCGCTGACAGCTCCCCCTGACGGGGGAGCACGGACGTCGTGCGCGTCAACATCAGTGGCACTTGAACCGGTCGAACGGCTCCGCGCACGCCTTGCAGCGCCACAGCGCCTTGCACGGCGTCGAGCCGAAGCGGGAGATTTCTTCGGTGTTGCTCGCGCCGCAGCGCGGACACTCCGCCGCTTGCGCGTTCTTCAGCGCGGCAGCGCCCGCGCCCTTCGGCGGCGGCGCTATGCCATAGGCGCGCAGCTTCTCGCGCCCCTCATCGCTAATCCAATCGGTGGACCAGGGCGGCGCGAGCGTCGTTTCGATCGCGACGCCGCTGAAACCATGCGCATCCAGCGCCGCGCGGATCATTTGTTCGATCGCCAGCGTCGCGGGGCAGCCGGTGTACGTCGGCGTGATGACGACGCGGTCCGCATGCACCGCGCGCACGATGCCGAGATCGACGATCGAAACCGCTGGGATTTCGGGATCCGGCACGTGCGACAAGATTTCTTCTATCGCACTTACTTCGTCATTCCGGACGCGCGCAGCGCGATCCGGAACCCAGGGGGTGACTGAACTGTGCGTTTGCCCCCCGGTATGACGAGGAGAGGTGCGGTCTTCAATCACCACGTCGCCCCCGGATAAGCGCGCTGCAAAAACTGCATGTCACTGAGCAAATGCCCGAGATGTTCCGAGTGCCGCCCGCTCCGTCCGCCCAGAACCGGCCGCCGCGCAGCGGGGCGCTCCAGTGTCGCATCCGCCAGCACCGCATCGATGCGCTGATCCCATGGCTCCCGCAGCGCCGCTTTGTCGACGCCGACACCAGCCGCAAACGCAGCAGCATCCACATCATCCATCGCGAACAATTCGTCGGCGAAACGCCACATCCACTCGAGCCCCTCGACCATGCGCGCGCGGCTCTCTTCGGTGCCGTCGCCAAGGCGCACGACCCAATCGCTCGCCAGCGTCGCATGGTAGGTCACTTCCTTCACCGCCTTTGCGGCGATCGCCGCAAAACGCGCATCCTTCGACGCCATCAGCGCGGCGAACAGCAGTTCCTGGTAGTGCGAGAACAGGAATTGCCGCGCAATCGTCTGCGCAAAATCGCCGTTCGGCTGCTCGACCAGCAGGCAATTGGTGAAATCCATCACGTCGCGGTGAAAGGCGAGCTTGTCGCCATCGCGGCCCTTGCCTTCGATCTCGCCGGCGAGCGCGAGAAAGTGCGTCGCCTGTCCAACTTGATCCAACGCGACATTCGCCAGCGACAAATCAACCTCCAGCGCAGGCGCGTGCCCGCACCACTCGCCCAGGCGTTGACCGAGGATGAGCGAATCGTCGCCAAGCCGCAGCGCGTAGGTTGCGATCGCATCCATCAGATGTGCGTGATGCCGTCAGGGATTTTGTAGAAGGTGGGGTGGCGATAGACTTTGTCTTCCGCCGGCTCGAACAAAGCCGCCGCATCGCCCGGATCGGACGCCGTGATCGCCGCCGAGGGCAGCACCCACAAGCTCACGCCCTCCATCCGCCGCGTGTAGGTGTCGCGCGCGTGCTCGACCGCCATCTTCGCGTCCGCCGCGTGGACGCTGCCGACATGGCGATGCGAGAGCCCGCCCTTGCCGCGCAAGAACACTTCCCACAGCGGCCATTCTTTAGATGCGTCGCTCATCGCTTTACTCTGCCGCCAGCTTCGCCGCCGCGCGCTTCTCAGCATGCACCCGCGCCGCATCCCGCACCCAGGCGCCGTCGTCCCAAGCTTTCACGCGCGCCTGCATGCGCTCTTTCGCAACCGGCCCTTCGCCTTTCACGACGGCGTAAAATTCTTCCCAGTCCACGTCGCCGAAATCGTAAGCGCCGCGCGCTTCGTTCCACTTCAGCGCCGGGTCCGGCACCGTGAGCCCAATCGCTTCGGCCTGCGGCACGGTGATGTCGACGAACTTCTGGCGCAGCTCGTCATTGGTGTCGCGCTTGATGCGCCAGCGCATGCTTTGCTCGGTGTTCGGCGATTTATCGTCCGGCGGGCCGAACATCATCAGCGACGGCCACCACCAACGGTTCAGCGCATCTTGCGCCATACGCTGCTGCGCCTCCGTGCCGGCGGCGAGATGCATCATGATCTCGTAGCCCTGGCGTTGGTGGAAGCTCTCTTCCTTGCAGATGCGCACCATGGCGCGCGCGTACGGCCCGTACGACGTGCGCTGCAGCGGCACCTGGTTCATGATCGCCGCGCCATCGACCAGCCATCCGATCGCGCCGATGTCCGCCCAAGTCAGCGTCGGATAATTGAAGATGGTCGAGTATTTCGCTTTGCCTGAGAGCAACGCCTCCGTCATTTCATCGCGCGACGTGCCGAGAGTCTCCGCCGCCGAGTAAAGATAAAGGCCATGCCCGGCTTCATCCTGCACCTTCGCCAGCAGGATCGCCTTGCGCCTCAAGCTGGGCGCGCGCGAGATCCAATTGCCCTCCGGCAACATGCCGACGATCTCGCTATGCGCGTGCTGCGACATCTGCCGCACGAGCGTTCGGCGGTACGCCTCGGGCATCCAATCCTTCGGCTCGATGAATTCATCGTTGGCGACGCGGCGCTCGAACGCCGCGACCTTGGCCGGATCCTCCGCCACCGCCTCGGCTTTCTTATTGCCGCTCATGTCGGTCGTATGCATCGGCTCATGCCTCTCGGAACTTCACCCGAATTCTATCATTCGCCGACCGATCGGTCAATTAATCGATCTTGCACGAAATCCTAGCGAATTCAGCTATCGCGCGCCGGTACGCTGGTGAATTGACCGACCCTGCATTCTATCATACGCCACCGCCACGCGCGAGGAGGGCACGGCCCATGGATTTCGCAACCATTCAGCTCGAGATCGCAGACGGCGCGGCGAAGCTGACGCTCGACCGCCCCGATCGCCTCAACAGCTTCACGGTCGAGATGCACACCGAAGTCTCGCGTGCGCTGGAAGCCGTGTCGAAAAGCGACGCGCGCGTTCTCGTGTTGACCGGCGCCGGCCGCGGCTTCTGCGCTGGCCAGGACCTGTCCGATCGCGCCGTAGCGCCCGGCGGTGACGGCGTCGATCTCGGCGAGTCGCTCGACAAGCGTTACAACCCGCTCGTCCGCCGCCTCGCATCTTTGGAAATGCCAGTAATCTGCGCCGTGAACGGCGTCGCCGCCGGCGCCGGCGCCAATATCGCGCTGGCGTGCGATATCGTCATCGCCGCGCGCAGCGCCAAGTTCATCCAAAGCTTCGCCAATATTGGCCTCATCCCCGATAGCGGCGGCACCTGGATGTTGCCGCGTCTGGCGGGCCAAGCACGCGCGATGGGGCTGGCGCTTACCGGTGAGCCGCTCACCGCCGAGCGCGCCGGAGCCTGGGGCCTGATCTGGAAATGCGTCGATGACGACAAGCTGGCGGAAGAAGTGAACACGCTCGCCGCCAAGTTCGCCGCGGCGCCCACGAAAGGCCTCGCCGCCACCAAGAAACTCATTCGCGCCGCCTGGATCTCCTCGTTCGAGGATCACCTGCACATCGAGCGCGCCACCCAAAGCGAACTCGGCCGCACCAGCGATTACAAGGAAGGCGTCAGCGCGTTCATGGAAAAGCGCACGCCGAGATTCACTGGAAGTTAGTTGTCCCCGGCTCCGTCATCCTGGGGTGCGCGAAGCGCGAGCCCAGGACCCAGGGGCCAACACACCGCTCTACGTTCCCTGGATCCTGGGCTTGACCTTCGGTCGCCCCAGGATGACGGAGTAAGAAGATGAAACCCATCACCCTGCAAAACTACGCGGAAGGCAAATGGATCGCCGGTTCTGGCGGCATGGCCGAACTCCGCTCCGCCATCGACGGCGACGTCGTCGCGCTCACCTCATCGCAGGGGCTCGACTTCGGCGCGATGCTGCGCTTCGCCCGCGAGCAGGGCGGGCCTGCGCTGCGCGCGCTTACGTTTCACGATCGCGCCAAGCTGCTGAAGGCGCTCGCCGACGCGCTCACGGCGCGCAAAGAAGAGCTCTACGAGCTCAGCTACAATACCGGCGCCACCAAAGCCGATGCTTGGATCGATATCGACGGCGGCATCGGCACGTTCGCGGTCTATCAGGGCAAAGGCCGCCGCGAACTCCCCAACGAGCGCATCCTGATCGACGGCAATGTCGAAGCGCTTTCGCGCAACGGCACGTTCCAAGGCTTGCATGTTTACACATCGCGGCAAGGCGTCGCCGTCCACATCAACGCCTTCAACTTCCCCGTCTGGGGAATGCTCGAGAAGCTCGCGCCCACCTTGCTTGCCGGCATGCCCGCAATCGTGAAGCCCGCGAGTGCGACCGCTTATCTCACCGAAGCCGCCGTGCGCATCATGCTGGACGCGAACGTGCTGCCGAAAGGCGCACTGCAGCTGATCGTCGGCTCGACTGGCGATCTGTTCGAACATTTGACGACACAGGACGTCGTCTCCTTCACCGGCTCCGCCTCGACGGCAGCGAAACTGCGCACTCATCCAGTCATCACCCGCGAAAGTGTGCGCTTCGTCGCCGAACAGGATTCGCTCAACGCTTCGGTGCTCGGCCTTGATGCGACGCCGGACTCGCCCGAGTTCGACCTCTTCATCAAGGAAGTCGCCAAGGAAATGACGGCGAAGGCAGGGCAGAAGTGCACTGCGATCCGCCGCGCCATGGTCCCGGCCGCGTTGCTCGATGCAGCTCAAGCAGCGTTGATCGCGCGTTTGGCCAAAACCACGATTGGCGACCCGCGCGATGAAGCCACCCGCATGGGCGCGCTCGTCAGCACCATCCAGCGTGACGATGTGCGCGCCAAGATCCGCGAGATCAGCGCCGATGCGTCTGTCGTTTTTGGTGAGCCGGACGCGTCGCCGTTTAACGCTAAGGGCGCGTTTCTCTCGCCTGTGCTGCTCCGCTGCGAAAAGCCATGGGACGCGCGCGCCGTCCATGACGTCGAAGCGTTCGGCCCGGTCTCAACGCTGATGCCGTACACGGACGGCGGCGACGCCATCGCGCTGGCCAATCGCGGCAAGGGCTCGCTGGTGATGAGCGTGTTTACGCACGACACGGACTTCGCCCGCGATGTCGTGCTCGGCGCCGGCTCATTCCACGGCCGCCTCGCCTTCATCGATCGCGACAGCGCCAAAGAATCCACAGGCCACGGCTCGCCGATGCCGCACATGATCCATGGCGGCCCTGGCCGCGCCGGCGGCGGCGAAGAGATGGGCGGCATTCGCGGTGTCACGCATTACATGCAGCGCACGGCGCTACAGGGACACCCGCGCGTGCTGAGCGCGATCGTCAACCGCTACATCGCCGGCATGCCGACGGAGAACGCCGAGCAGCATCCGTTCCGCCGAAAATTCCACGACCTGCCGATCGGCTATCAGCTCAAAACCAGGACCCGCGAAATCACGCTGGAAGACATCGAACACTTCGCCCATTTCACCGGCGACACCTTCTACGCGCACATGGACGAAGAAGCCGCGCGCGCCAACCCGCTGTTCGGCGGCCGCGTCGCGCACGGCTATCTCATCTTGGCGTTCGCGGCCGGCCTTTTCGTCGATCCCGATCCGGGCCCGGTGCTGGCGAATTACGGGCTCGACAATCTGCGCTTCGTCAAACCCGTGAAGCCCGGCGATGCGATCCAGGTTGCGCTCACGGTGAAAGACAAAACGCTGCGCAAGCCGGATCAGGGCGAAGTGCGTTGGGACGTTATCGTCACTAACCGCGACGGCGAAACCGTGGCGGCCTACGATCTGCTGACCATGAACGCGGCTTAAGGTGGCGCGGCTTGCCGCCTTCGACAGGCTCAGGCTGACGCTAGCGTGCTTCCCCGCAGGTTTAAGGTCGCGTCACCCTGAGCTTGTCGAAGGGCGACGCGCCGCTCCGTGCTAAGCCACCGCCCGCAACGCGTCCACGAACCGCGGAATATCCGCCGCCCGCAGCCCTGCAACATTAATCCGCGCCGCATCGGTCATGTAAATCCCGTGCGTTTCCCGCAGCGCCGCGACTTGCGCTTCGTTCAGCGGCAGCGTTGAGAACATGCCTTTCTGATCCGCAATCAGATGCATCGGGATCGAATTCACCCGTTCCGCCGCCAGCGCCACACGGGTGCGCTTGATGTGGCCGCGGATTTCATCCAGTTCCTCGCGCCAGGACGCACGCAAAGCGTCATCGCTCAGCACCTCCCGCACGACCGCCGCGCCGTGGTCCGGCGGCATCGAATAATTCGCCCGTGCGATCGCCGCGAGATTGCTCATCGCCGCCGCGCGCGCCTTCTCCGCCGTCTTCACGTAAAGCGCGCCGACGCGCTCGCGATAAATGCCGAACGACTTTGCCTCCGATACCGCGATCAAGGCTTCCGGCACACGTTCCAGCAACGCGCGCGCGCCTGCGACATCCTCGTCAACGCCGTCGCCAAAGCCCTGATAAGCGAGATCCACAAAAGGTATCAGCCCGCGCGCGTTCAGCGCCTCGGCGAGCGTGCGCCATTGCTCGAGCGAGAAGTCGGCGCCGAGCGGATTGTGGCAGCACGCCTGCAGGATCACGCCGTCGCCGCGCTCAGCGCGATCGAAGCCGGCGATCAGCGCGTCCATATCGATGCGCTGCTCGGCGATGTTGAAGAAGGCAACGTCCATCGCCTCCAGCCGCGCCGCGCGTACGATCGATGGGTGGTTCGGCCAGCACGGCGCCGGCAGCAAGACGCGCTTGGCCCCGCTTTCGCGCAGCAAGTCGCAGCCGAGCCGTAGCGCGCCGGTGCCGCCGACGGCCTGGATCGACACGAAATCGCGTGACATTTCGCCGAACGCCAGCTGGCCGACGAGCCGCAGAAAATCCACGTCGCCCTGCTGGCCGACATAGGTCTTCGTCTTCTGCCCGGCGAGCAGCAGCGCTTCCGCATCCTTCACCGCGCGCATCACCGGCGTGGCGCCGGCCGCATCGCGATAGACGCCAACACCAAGATCGATCTTGTCGCTCCGCGGATCCTCGCGAAACATCTTGATGATTTTCAAGAGCGGATCAGGCGCCTTCTGCGCAAGCGTTTCCAGCATGGTCAATCCTCTTGCGGCCAGGTTTCGAGCACATCGACGAAACGCGTCAGCCACGCATTGGTTTGATGGCCATCAAGCACACGGTGATCGATGGTAAGCGAAACATAGGCCATCGGCCGCACCAGGATCGCTTCCTGCCCATCGATCTCGCGCACGACGACGCGCTTCTCCAGCTTGCCGACGCCCAGGATCGCCGATTGCGGCTGGTTGATGATGATCGGCGTCGCCACCAGCGAGCCGGAGACGCCGTGATTGGAGATCGTAAATGTGCCGCCTTGCACGTCGGCGGGTTTCAGCGTGTTCTTGCGCGCGCGGTCGGTAAGATCGGCGAGCTGCGCCGCGGTCTGCTGCAGCGAAAGCGTCTGCGCGCGCTTGATCACCGGTACGATTAAGCCTTTGTCGCCCAGCGCCACACCCATGCCGATGTTCACGTCCTCGAAGACTTCGAGAGAATCGTCATGCCAGCGCGCATTGACGTTCGGGGAGACGGCCATCGCTTCCGCCGCCGCCCGCACGATGTAGGCGGAATAGGTGAGGGCGGCGCCGGCCTTGGCGTAAGCGTCCTTGTGCTTGGCGCGATGCGCGGCGATGGCGCTGAAATCCGCCTCGAACACCGCCGTCACGTGCGGCGCCGTCGCCACCGAACGAGACATGTGCGCGGCGATGGATTTGCGCATCGCGTCGTGCGGAATTTTGCCGCCTTGTGACGACGCGGGAGCGCGGGCCTTCAGGCCCTCACTTTGCGCGTCTGAAGACGCGCGGTCCAAATGATCGGCCACATCCTTATGCGTGATCCGACTACCGCGGCCCGAACCGACAACCTCCGTCGGGGAGAGATTGTGCTCCGCCAGCAACCGCTTCACCAGCGGCGACAAACGCATCTCTCTGCCTTCGTCATCCCGGGCGGAGCGAAGCGGAGACCCGGAACCCAGGGTAACCACCGGATTGTTTGCCGCTGGGTCCCGGATCGCGCTTCGCGCGTCCGGGATGACGGAAGAGGTGAGAACTCCGAGTGTTGCCCCCGGCGCCGCGTCATCGCCCTCATTCAGCGCGATCGACGCCAGCACCCCATCGACCGGCGCCGACACTTCCACCGCAACCTTATCCGTCTCCAGCTCCACAATCGGCTCATCGCGCCTCACCGCGTCGCCAATCTTCTTCAGCCACGCGCGCACAACCGACTTGGTGCCTTCCTGCTCGACAGGCGCGATGATGTCTGTAAGCTCGCTCATCAGAAGCGCACCAATTCTTCAATCTTCGCCGCGATGCGCTCAACCGACGGCAGCGCCCATTCCATCAGCTCTGGATGATGCGGGCTGGGGATGTCCGGCATCGTCAAGCGCACGACCGGCGCATCCAGATCGAGAAACGCGCGATCCGCCACCACCGCCGCAATCTCCGCGCCGAAACCGCCCGTGCCGATATCCTCATGCACGATGAAGCAGCGATGCGTGCGCCGCACGGAGGCGAGCACGGCTTCGCTATCCCAAGGTGCCAACGTGCGCAGATCGATAATGTCGGCGCTGATTGCCGCTTGATCCGCCGCCGCTTCGCAGCGTTCCACCATCGCGCCCCACGTGACGATGGTGATGTCGCCGCCTTCGCGCACGCGTTTGGCCACACCGAATGGCAGTGCGAAATCATCACCAGGGTAGGGCCGGCGCGCGCTCGCCGCGTCGAGCATGTTGCGGTGTTCGAGAAACATCACCGGATCATTGCCGCGCAAAGCCGTGCGCAACAAGCCAACCGCGTCCTCCGCGTTCGACGGGGCGGCGACGCGCCAGCCCGGGCTATGCACGAATTGCACTTCGTTGGTCTGAGAGTGCCACGGGTCGCCGCATTTGAAGAAGCCGATCGGCATCCGCACCACCATCGGCGCCGCGAACCGATTCGCGGTGCGCCACCGCATCGTGCCGCAATCGTTGATCTGTTCGGTGGCGGGATCGGCGTATTTGCGAAACTGGATTTCTGGCACGGGCATCAGCCCCGCGATCGCCATGCCAACAGCGCGGCCGATAATGCCTTCCTCCGATAGCGACGTGTCGAACACGCGCCCGGCGCCGTACTTTTCCTGCAAACCCAACGTCACGCCATGTACGCCGCCCTTGGGCCCGACGTCTTCGCCGAACACCAAGACACGCGGGTTCACCGCCAGTTCGTGATCGAGCGTGCGCCGGATCGCCGTAATCATGTTGATGCGCGCGCCTTCGGGCTTGGGCTCAGCGTGCGCAACTGGCGGCGCGTAGCCCGTATTCCAGAGCCCGCCTTCCTCCTGCAGCGCGCCATGTTCGCTGAACACGAATCGCGTCACCTGTTCGGGATCGGATACCGGCCGCTGATCGGCAATCTGCGCGGCGCGCTTTACGCGCTCCCGCGCTTCAGCTTCAAGCGCGTCCCATTCCTTGTCGCTCAGCATCGAAGGGACAATGTGCGCTTTCAGCTTCGGCAACGGATCGCGCGCCCATTCGGCGTCGAGCACGTCTTTGGATTTGTACGCTTGCGTATCCTGGAACGAGTGTCCCTGCAGCCGCGGCACGCTGAGGCGCAGCAGCGCCGGCCCGCCGCGGCCGCGCACGTGCGTCACGGCATCCGCAATCAGCGCGGACGCTACGGCGGGATCCGTGCCGTCGCCGTCGAGCACCTTCAAGCCAGCGAAGCTCGCGAGGTTCGCCGCGATGTTGCAGCCCGGCGTTTGCAGCCAGCCGGGCGTGGAGATGCCGTAGCCATTGTCTTCGACGTAGAACAACATTGGCAGCTTCAACGTCGTCGCCATCGTTAGCGCTGACCAAAAACCGTTCGTCGCCACCGACGCTTCGCCGCCAAGCACGACGCCGATGGCGCCGTCATAAGCGCGATCGCCCAGAACGCCTCGGTGATACTCGATGGCCTGCGCGTAGCCGGCGGTTGGCGTGTATTGCGCGCCGACGCCGCCGCACATCGGCAGCGCCGAAGCGCCCGACGCGTTCGGATAATTAAACACGACGCCGATATCGCGCCCGTCGCTATAGCCGCCTGCGCGGCCCATCGCCGATCCCAGCGCATCCTCGAGCGCGACGCCGAGCGAAAGCAGGATTGGGCGCGAGCGATAATAGCCGCAGATCGCGTCCTTGGGGTGCGTCAGATGCAAGCCCAGCAACACTTGCGCCATGTCATGCCCGCGCGCGCTGAACTGGTAGAAAATCTTCTTGCCCGGGACGAGTTCGCGCTCCTCGATCGCGTCCATGGCGCGCGAGCATTGCACCAAAACAGCAACGCGCTTCCAGTCGGTCTGCGCTTGGGGTTTAGCGGCGGGTTTCGGCTTGGCGCTCATGGTCCGAGATAATACTAGCGCCGCAGCGCAATTTCCGTGATATTTGGCGCGGTCAGACGCCTGATACGGCGTGAAGCATGCAAAGATAACGCAGCATCCGCATGAAACGTGCAGTGGTAGAGCTTGACGAAGCCGATCAGCGGCTGCTCCGCGCGGTGCAGCGCGACGCTTCCGTTTCGCAAGCGGAATTGGCCGAGCAGGCCGGCGTCTCGCCCAGCCTCGTCTCCCGGCGCCTCAGCCGCTTGAAAGAATCCGGCGTGCTGCGCGCCGTCGTCGGTCTCGTCAACCCAGAGCAGGTCGGCCTCACCTGTTCGGCCATTATCCGCGTGCGGCTGAAGGATCACGCCGCCGCCAGCGTCAAAGCCTTCCGCGACTTGGTCACGCGCATGAACGAAGTGACGCTCTGCGTCATGCTGACGGGGGAGGCGGACTATCTCTTGAAGATCGTCGCGCGCGACCTGCCACACTTTCAGCAGATCGTGCAATCGAAGCTGCTCCGTTGCGCCGCCATCGCCCACATGGAAAGCTCTATCGTGCTGGAGCATCTAAAGGACACGACCGCACTGCCGCTCGACGAAGCGTTCTAAGCGAGACGCGCCGCCGCTGCACTGCGATTGTGTTTCCGTGCATACGGCCTAACGTGGTGCGCGCATGCTTCGCCGGCTTAACGCACGCACTGAACGCTGGCCGCTAAGCCGGCCATTTCGCATCTCACGTGGGGTGAAGACCGCGGCTGATGTTGTCGTTGTCGAACTCCGCGACGGCGGCCACATTGGCCGCGGCGAATCCGTGCCATACGCGCGTTATGGCGAAAGCGTCGACAGCGTGCTGGCGCAAATCGCCTCGATCTCTAGCGCGATGGAGAGTGGCCTCACCCGCGCCGACTTGCAGCCGGCGTTGTCGGCGGGCGCAGCGCGTAACGCCGTCGATTGCGCGCTATGGGATCTCGAAGCGCAGCAGAGCGGGCGGAGCGTGGCCGAGCTGGCGGGGCTTCCCACGCCGGGTGAAATCATAACCGCCGTCACTGTCTCGCTCGACGCACCCGTCCGCATGGCCGAAGCCGCCGGCGCGATGTCCGCGTCGCCGCTCATCAAAGTGAAGGTCGATGCGAACGATCCGCTGGCGATAGTTGAGGCGGTGCGCAACGCTGCGCCGGGCGCGCGTCTGATCGTCGATCCAAACGAAAGCTGGACGCCGCAGCTCTTGATTGAGCTGTTGCCGCGGCTGGCGGCGCTGCGAGTCGATCTGATCGAGCAGCCCATTCCCGCTGCCGAAGATGCTGCTTTGGAAAATTTGCGCTCGCCCGTGCCGATCTGTGCCGATGAATCGGCGCATACCAGCGCCGATCTCGATCGCGTCGCCCGGCTCTATCAGGCGGTGAACATCAAGCTCGACAAGACCGGCGGCTTTACCGAAGCGCTGGCGATGCGTCAGCGCGCGCGCGAACTTGGCCTCACCGTTATGGTCGGCTGCATGGTGTCCACGTCTCTCGGCGTGGCGCCGGCGCTGTTGTTCGCCGACGGCGCAGCGTTCGTCGATCTCGACGGGCCGTGGTGGCTGGCCCAAGATCGCGAGCATGGCATGATCTTCCGGGACGGGCGCATGACCGCGCCGCGCGGCGGCTGGGGTGAACGGCGCGCGTAAGCGCGCTAATGGCCGCTATGGTCCGCAGCGGCGGCTACGCGGCGCACCGGCATCTCAATGGCGATCTCACCGGCGCGCTCGAACGTGAGCGTCACCGGGATGGATTCGCCTTCCATGAAGGGCTGCGTCACTCCGTAAAACATAACGTGCATGCCGCCCGGCGCCAGCGTCGCTGTCTCGCCCGCGCCAACCGCTAGGCCGCCTTCGACGGCGCGCATGCGCATTACGTCGCCATCCATGCTCATCTCGTGCGCCTCCGCGCGCTGGGCGCGCGGTGTGGCGATCGCCACCAATCGATCATCGATTGCGGCGGCGTTGACGATGGTCATGTAACCGGCCGCAACTTCAACGCCGCCCGGCGTTGGCGCCGCCCAGGCGTCGCGTACCTCCAGCACCGCAGCTTGCGCCTGTTCGGCGACGACCGTCTGAGCGGGCTCAGTTTCGCCGCAAGCGGCAAGCGCTGCGGCGGAAACGGCAAGTAAAAAGGCTCGCATGATGCGAGCCTTTTTGTCGGTGTTGCGGTGAAGTGTCATTCGCCGCGATGCCGCACCCCGCCTCCGGGGTGCCTGCATTACGGCGTGCGCGGATTGCCGTCGTTGGTCTGCTTTGCCGTTTCTTCGATGGTCTCGCCCGCCGTTTGCACGTCCTCGCCGACACCTTCAACCGTATTGCAGGCGCCCAGAGCAAACGCGCTAAAAGCCGCGAGGGCGACCAGCGGGGCGGTGATTTTCTTCGTCATTGCGTTCTCCATTGCCGCGCCAGCCCAGCCGGCGCCAGTAATGGAAACGCCGTCACATCAGTTCAGGTTTCCAGTGCTTTCGAAGAAGAGCGCTTGGCTCACCGCCGCGCGCACCATGTCCGGCGAATACGGCTTGGTGATCAAGAACGTAGGCTCGGGACGCTCGCCGGTGAGCAGTCGGTCAGGAAACGCCGTAATGAAAATCACCGGAACTTCGAACGAGGAGAGGATGTCGCGCACGGCGTCGATGCCGGACGAGCCGTCCGCCAACTGAATATCGGCAAGCACCAAGTCGGGAAGCTCGCGATTTGCTGCTTCCACTGCGCCGGACGCTGTCGATTCCACGCCGCAGACAGTGTGTCCGGCGGCGGTGACCAGATCGCTCAAATCCATCGCGATAACGGCTTCGTCTTCAATGATGAGGATGCGTGCTTTGGTTTGCTTATCGAGCGAATCCAGCGCGTCATCGAGCAACGCGCTCACGTCATCGGGTGAGCGGCCAAGAATTTCGCCTGTTTCTTGCGTGGTAAAATTTTCGAGCGTGGTCAGCAGCAAGGCTTGGCGGCTAAGCGGCGCGAGCGAGCGCAAGCGTTCATGAGCTTTGCGAGCGCCAAGCGATTCCTCGGTGGAATGGCCATTCAGCTCAACGTTGCCGCTCTCCCAAATCTTGTGGAAGACCCGATAGAGCCCGGCGCGCGGATCCATTTCGCGCGGAAATTCTTCAGGCCGCGCGACAATAGCCTCCAGCGCCGCGACAACAAAAGCGTCCCCACTTTCTTGAGCGCCCGTCAGCGCGCGCGCGTAACGGCGCAAAAGCGGCAGGTGAGGCGCGATTTCCCGAGCAAGCGTCATATATGACCCCTTGTTTTCATTAAATTTTTTCGGAGAAGCGGCCTCGGTATGCATTAGGTCCTCCCGTCCCGATCAATGCGAAAGAACGCTTTCACTGAAAAAATGTTCCAGCCGGCCGGAACAGGATGTGATCGGGAACGTTGAGTGCGCCGAGGGAGAGCCGCCGTGGGTCTTCTTGACTGGTCCAGCGGGGGCTTGATTGGCATTATGGCACGGAAAGAAGAAATGGAAGCGCTCGTGAGCAAGAAAGCGCCGCCGCAAGATGGTTCCGCGTCATACGGGAAGTCTCGGCCAGCCTCTGCGACCCATAAAGCGCTCATCACGCGCAACCTGAAGCTTGCTTACGGGCAAGTAGCGGGTGAGGCGGTGCCAAAGCGGCTGCTCGACATTCTGTCGAACCTCGATACTGCCGAGGACAAAAAATCGTGAACGCCCAGGGCGCCTTCAAGGCGGAGCTCATCGAGCTATTGCCCAGTTTGCGTGCGTTCGCGCGTTCGCTGGCCCACAATTCGGCTCAAGCCGACGATCTGGTGCAGGACACGCTCGTCAAAGCGCTTGCCAACGTCGAGCGGTTCGAACCGGGGACGAATCTCCGCGCTTGGTTGTTCACGATCCTGCGTAACCACTATTACTCGCAGCTGCGCAAGCTCAAGCGGGAAGTGGAAGATGCAGACGGCAAGTTCGCCGCGCGTCTCGCAGTGCGCCCGGAGCAGGATGGTTCTGTCGATCTCGAGGACTTCAAAGTCGCATTCGGCCAGCTTGCGCCCGATCACCGCGAAGTGTTGACTCTCGTAGGCGCCTCTGGATGCTCATACGAAGAAGCGGCGAACATTTGCGGCTGCGCGGTCGGCACGATTAAGAGCCGCGTCAATCGCGCGCGCCGCAAGCTCGCGGACCTGCTCGGACTTGACGAAGATGGCCAGCCCATTCCAAGTGAAGGGCGGATGATCGAGGACACGGCTAGCGTGTGAACGCGCGCGGAATCCGGAAAATTCTAAGCTGGCCTCGCGCGTTTTCCTTGCGGTCAATGCGCGGGCGCATGGCTTTATTGCTCGGGCTGGCGATGCTCCCGGCCGGCGCCATCGCGATGCAAGTGGGGCTCAACGGCGTCGCCGTGCGCCAGTCGGCTTATGAAGAATCACTGAGCCGCCAAGCGTTGCAATCGGTTTCAGTTGAAAAAGGCGCAATCGACGAAGTGCGCGAAATGCTGCGTGTGTTGGCGACCACACCTTCGCTCTCGCAGATCGAAGCGGGCGATTGCCGCGAATGGCTCGGCGACGTCGTCGCGCGCTACCCCTATGTCGCGTCCATTTGGGTGAAAGATAATAACCGCACGGTGCGTTGCAGCTTTCCGGAGGCGCTCCCTGGTCTGCGCACGCCGCCTGCGGACGTGAATGACATCGCCAGTGAGCGTGACGCCTTCACCATGGGGTACGTGGCAAGCGACGGCATTACCGGCGAGCCGGCGCTCGCCGCACTTGAGCCTATACGTGTCGGTTCCCGGCGCGTCGGCTTTGTCGGCGCCTCGATCACGGTCGCACAGCTGCGCGAGTTGCTCGATCGGGGCCGCGCCCTCGATCGTGCGCGCGCGGCGATCGTCGATGCGAATGGGAGCATCATCGCGCAATCGACGCAAAGGCCCGCCGGGGCGGAGGTCGGCCTTCCGCTTGCGCACCAGATACTCAGTCACCTGGGCCCCGATCCGGGCTTCGTTCGCGTTGACAATGGCGCGGCGGTGATCGTGCCGTTGCACGCGCCCGACCTCTACATCGTGATGTCCTGGCCGTCGGACCAGCCGGCCTGGCGCCGCTGGGGGCAGATCGTGTTTTCGCTCGCGGCGCCTCTCCTAATCTGGATGCTAGCCGTCGCAGCCGGTTGGTTTGCGATCGAAGTCTTCGTCGCCCGCCCGCTCTCCACCGTGGAAGCCGCTGCCCGCAACCTCGCGCGCGGCGGCGACGACACGGAGGATCCGCCCTCGCTGCGCAACGCGCCCGAGGAAATCCGCTCGCTCCGCCGCACACTGGCGGCCATGGCGAAAACGCTCCGCGGGCGCGAGCAGCGTCTGGTGGAGGCGCTCTCCGAAGAGCGCGCGCTGCTGCGCGAAGTGCATCATCGCGTGAAGAACAATCTGCAAATGGTCGCCAGCCTGCTGAACATCCAGGCGCGCAACGCCCGCGACGATAGCGAAGCCTGGGGCCTCGCCCGCGCGCATGACCGCGTCCAATTGCTCGCTCTGGTGCACCAGCGCATCTACGCGTCGGGCGAAGTGCGCGAACTCCGGGTGGACGATCTCGCCGCCGAGATCGCGCGCCAGCTGGTGCAGTCACGCGGCGCGCAGGCCAAGGACGTTAACCTCTTGCTGCGGCTGGAGCCGGCGCGTGCGTCCGTGGATCGCGCCGTGCCGCTCTCATTTCTGATCGGCGAGGGCGTCTCGACAGCGCTTGACGCGCTCAGTGACGTCGGGCCAGTCGATCTTTCGCTTTTCCTGCATCAGGACGAGGACGGCGCCGTGCGTCTGGCCGTCGATGCGGTCGCCGCCAGCACGGGTAGCGCCGCGCCGAGCCCAGGCTCGCGTTTGATCGAAGCATTCGCGCGCCAGCTCGGCGCCTCTATCGGCCGTGACGCGGAACGGCCGTTCATGCTTTGGGTGAGCGTGCCGCCTTTGCGCGAAGAAGAAGCGGCGCCGCCACGGCGCGAGCCGCACGCTCAACAGCCGGTGGCCTAACGCGCACGGAACCTTCGCTTGTGGCCGCGTGTTTCTCTCCGGATCGCAACGTTGGAGCGCATCACGATGTTAGGCTGGGCCCTGATCTTCTTCATACTCGCGCTGGCGGCCGGCTATCTCGGATTCGTCGCCTTCGCTGGATTGGCGGCGGGAATCGCCAAAGTGCTGTTCTTGGTTTTCCTGCTGCTGCTCGTGATCGGCTTCGTCATGCGCGCCTTAAGGGGACAATCCGTAACCTGACGCGCGGGGGCGCTCGAAATCCGCGCGCGTCTCGCTATATGCCTCTTCATAGGAGGCGCTCATGTTCAAACTCATCGATCTGCCGTTCGACGCTGCCGCGCTCGAGCCGCACATGTCCAGCAACACGCTGAACACTCATCACGGCAAGCATCACGCCGCCTACATCAACAAGACCAATGCGTTTCTGAAAGAGCGTCCCAACGCGCCTGCGTCGCTCGAAGATGTCGTGCGCCTCGCCAAGCGCGAGCAGGACAAGAAGCTCTTCAACAACGCCGCCCAGGCCTGGAATCACGGTTTCTTCTGGAATTGCCTCTCGCCGCAAGCGCAAGGCGAGCCGCAAGGCGAACTCCGCAGCGCGCTCGAAAAGGCGTTCGGCGATCTCGCCACCTTCCGTCAGGAAGCCAAAGCCAAAGGCGAGGGGCACTTTGCGTCCGGCTGGCTCTGGCTGGTCGCCGACAAATCGGGCGCGGTGCAGCTCACCGATCTGCACGACGCCGACACGCCCATCGCCGACGACGGCGTCATCCCGCTCAGCGTCTGCGATCTCTGGGAGCACGCTTACTATCTCGACTACAAAAACGAACGCGGCCGCTTCCTCGACGCGTACCTCAGCACGCTGATCAACTGGCGTTTTGCCGAGTCTCAATATGAGGCCGCACGAAAAGGTGAGCGCGGATGGACCTACCCCACATGAGGTAAAAGGAACTTGCGCCTGGAACACACGTTTTCATTCCAACTGTATTCCAGGAGGACGCAAATGCTGAGTTGGGCCCTGATTTTCTTCGTTGTCGCGATCGTGGCGGCCATTTTCGGCTTCGGCGGCATCGCCTCGGCGTCTGCGGGCATCGCGCAGATTCTGTTCTTTATCTTCCTCGTGCTCTTCGTCGTTTCCCTCATTATGGGCATGGCGCGAAGAAGCTAACGGGTCGCGAGCGCCTCATTCGGCGCGGCATTTACTGGGTTCCAATTTGACGCCATAAGAGCGGCAAATCCGAACCTGGGAGGCTCCGCCGATGCGCGCGATCCGTAACTTCGTTAATGGCAAAAGCGCGTCCGCTTCAAGCGGGCGCGCTGGCCGCGTTTACAACCCCAACACTGGTGCCGAGCAAGCGGAAGTCGCGTTCTCCACCGCCCGCGACGTGGATGCGGCGGTGCAAGCCGCCGCCGCTGCTTTCCCCGCCTGGGCCGCCACCAATCCGCAACGCCGCGCCCGCGTGCTGTTCGCATTTAAACAGCTCGTCGAAGCCAATATGGACGAACTGGCGCATTTGCTCTCGTCCGAGCACGGCAAGGTCATCGCCGATTCCAAAGGCGACATTCAGCGCGGCCTCGAAGTCATCGAATTCGCCTGCGGCATCCCGCATGCGCTGAAGGGCGAATACACCGAAGGCGCCGGCCCGGGCATCGATGTTTATTCGATGCGGCAACCTTTGGGAGTATGCGCCGGCATCACGCCGTTCAACTTCCCCGCCATGATCCCGATGTGGATGTTCGGCGTCGCCATCGCCTGCGGCAACACTTTCGTGCTGAAGCCCAGCGAAAAGGATCCAAGCGTTCCGGTTCGTCTCGCCGAGCTCATGCTTGAAGCCGGCGCCCCGGTGGGCGTTTTGAACGTCGTGCACGGTGACAAGGAAGCCGTCGACGCCATCATCGCGCACCCTGAGATCAGAGCGATCAGCTTCGTCGGCTCGTCCGACATCGCCCATTACATTTATAACCACGGCACCGCCAACCATAAGCGCGTGCAAGCCATGGGCGGGGCCAAGAATCACGGCGTCGTGCTGCCCGACGCCGACATGGATCAAGTCGTTAAAGACCTCGTCGGCGCCGCCTATGGCTCCGCCGGCGAACGCTGCATGGCGCTGCCTGTTGTCGTGCCGGTCGGCAAGAACACCGCCGACGAATTGCGCGAACGGCTGATCCCCGAGATCGAGCGTATGAAAGTCGGCATCTCGACCGACGAGGGCGCCCAATACGGCCCCGTCGTCAGCGCGGCGCATAAAGCCAAGATCGAAGATTACATCGCACTCGGCGTGAAAGAGGGCGCAGAACTCGTGCGCGACGGCCGCGGCTTCAAGCTGCAAGGCTACGAAGACGGCTTCTTCGTCGGCCCGACCTTGTTCGACAAGGTCACCACCGAAATGCGCACCTACCAGGAAGAAATCTTCGGCCCGGTGCTGCAGATCGTCCGCGCCGAAACATTTGAGGAAGCGCTCGCGCTCCCCAGCCAGCATCAATACGGCAACGGCGTCGCCATCTTCACCCGCAACGGCCGCGCCGCGCGCGAATTTGCGAGCCGTGTGAATGTCGGCATGGTCGGCATCAACGTGCCCATACCCGTGCCGGTCGCCTATCACACCTTCGGCGGCTGGAAACGCAGCGCCTTCGGCGACACCAACCAACACGGCATGGAAGGCGTGAAGTTTTTCACCAAAGTGAAAACGATCACGCAACGCTGGCCGGAAGGGCTGACGGACGATTCCAGCTTCGTTATTCCGACGATGCGGTGATGGATCCTCTCATCGGTCAAGCGGTTGCCGCCGCCTTGGGGTTGGTCGCATGGCCGGTGATCGCGAGCTTGCGGGTGAAACGTTGGGGGCAGGCGCTGCTCTTAATGGCCGCCAGCGTTCTCGCGCCTTTCGTCGGCCTGTATGGGGCCGTGTTGGTCATGTGGAATGCGATGTCCGGCATGCCCATGGGAGTTATTGTTGTAGCCATGCTATTCGCGTGGATCGCAGCGCTCGCCGTTCCGGTCGTCCTGGGATTCGTCTTGCATTTGCTCGGGCGATATACACCGCCG
This sequence comes from Hyphomonadaceae bacterium, assembly GCA_014378995.1. Lineage (GTDB taxonomy): Bacteria > Pseudomonadota > Alphaproteobacteria > Caulobacterales > Aquidulcibacteraceae > Vitreimonas. The sequence continues at coordinate 3,720 of JACMMP010000064.1, read as the reverse complement.
AGCGCGGCGCCGCAGGTTGGGTGGCGGTCGCCAGACGTTTAGGCGGAAGGCTCCGCGCACCGCTGGGTTCTGTATGGTGCGCCCGCACGTCCGGAAGGTTCCGGCGCTTCGATTTTGTGCTAGGCTGCAAGCATGGACGGAACAGTCGCCCAGCTCCCGCATCGCCGCTTCACGGGCAAGGACGTGGAGCGGATGGTCGAAGCCGGCCTGATCGATCCCGACGAGCGGATTGAACTGATCCACGGGGAGATCATCGATATGGGGCGCGAAGGGGAGGCGCACTGGCACACGCGTCAGCGGCTTATTTCATGGCTTTTGCGCCGGCTGTCGCCAGATATCGAACTGGCCCCGGACGGCCCGCTCCGTCTTGCAGACGAAGAAGAGCCTGAACCCGACTTCTACCTCTTCCCGGCCTCGATGAACGTCAACGCCGTGCGCGGGGGAGACGTGATCCTCGCGGTCGAGATCGCCGATTCCAGCTTGGCCAAGGATCGCCAAGTCAAAGCGCCGCTCTACGCCGATTTCGGCGTGCGCGAATATTGGATTGTCGGACTTGAGCAACGCGAGACGCTCATCTTCCGCCTCGCGAATGGCGCATATGCAGAACCGCAGCGCGTACCGTTCGACTCCCCGCTGACGGTCCCCGGCGTCTCCGAGCCGCTCGTCATCAAGGACGCGCTCTGATGCTGCGCTGGCCCGAAGGCATGACGGACGTTTCAAGCTTCGTCATTCCCACGATGCGGTGATCTAATGGCGCAAGAGGCGGTCGTGATCGCTTGGTTGGCCGAGTTCGGCATTCCTCTAACCTTGGCGATACTACCCGGTCTCTTCGCGGTTGGTGGTGGACGACGCGTTTTAGGTGTGACGCTGCTTGCGGGGGCCGCTGCGGTAGTGGTTGGACCGCCGCTGGCACAGCACCTCGCAATTCAGGCGGCGCTGGATCGAGGAGAATCTGTGGTTCTTGGCGACGATATCGCATTCCTCTTTGTGCCAACCATTTTCGCGGCGGCGTACGCGCTCTTGGCGTGCTTCGTGTGGGCATTATTCGTGGTCTGTCGCCGGTTGCTTGGAAGAGAACCTCTGCGTGTCTGAAATTCTCACCACCGCCGCCAAGGGCCTTGGCCACATCACGCTAAATCCTCCGCACGCGCTGCACGTCTCGCGAACCCTCTCCCCCGAGAGGGGGAGAGGGCAGGGTGAGGGGGCGGCGCGGACATTTTGTGGTGTTGGCATCCAGTCCATCGCATGCGCCCGAACGCTTGATGTTTGCGCTCCACCCTCACCCTACCCTCTCCCTCCCAAAGGAGGGAGAGGGTGGCGCAGCATCACGAGCGTGCGCGATGACCACTGAAGTTCTCACCACCGCCGCCAACGGCCTAGCGCACATCACGTTGAACCGCCCCGCAGCACTGCACGCGCTCAACACGGCCATGTGCGCCGCGATGATCGACGCGCTTGTCGCCTGGCGCGACGACGCCAGCATCCACGCCATCCTGCTCGATCACGCCCCCGGCACGCGCGGCTTTTGCGCTGGCGGCGACATTCGTATGATCGCCGAAGGCGGGGCAGGCGACGGCAAAGAGGCGCGCGCGTTTTTCTTCACCGAGTATCGCCTCAACCATCTCCTGTTCACTTACCCCAAGCCGATCGTCGCGCTGATCGACGGCGTGACCATGGGCGGCGGCGTTGGCATTTCGATGCCCGCGCGCTTTCGCATCGCCACCGAAAACACCACTTACGCCATGCCCGAAACCGGGATCGGGCTTTTCCCCGATGTCGGCGGCGGCTGGTATCTGCCGCGCAAGCCGGGACAAATCGGCATGTGGCTCGCACTCACCGGTGCGCGCCTCAAAGCGGCTGACTGCCTCATCGCCGGCGTCGCCACGCATTTCATGCCGACGGAAATCCTTGGCGCCGCCCGCGCACAGATCGCCGGCGCGGCGCAAACGCACGAACCCGCGCGCGCGCTCGCGAGCGGCCTGGAGGCGCTTAGCGAATCCGCCGGAAAGCCCAAAGAGCTGACGCCGGAAAACATCGAACGGATCAACCGCATCTTCGCGGGCGATAGCGTCGAGGCGATCTTTGCTGCGCTAGAGGCCGACGGCTCCGATTGGGCGCAAGCGCAACTCGCCACGCTCAAAACAAAATCCCCGCAAGCGATGAAGGTCAGCTTTCGCCAACTGCGCGAAGGCGCAGCGATGGCGAGTTTCGCCGACGAAATGCGCGTGGAGTATCGCCTCGCCTCGCGCGTCTCACAGCGCCACGATTTCCAGGAAGGCGTCCGCGCGCTGATCGTCGACAAGGACAACAAGCCGGCCTGGAGCCCCGCTGCGCTCGACGGCGTCACCAACGCGCTGCTCGACGAAATCTTCGCCCCGCTGCCAGAAGAGTGGTCGCCGCTGCCGAAATAGGTCCGTCCTCCCCCGATAGGGGGAGGTGGCGCGTGCGCTAGCACGCGACGGAGGGGTGGGCGCCAGCGTCTGCAAGGATCGGCGCATCCCCCTCTGTCATCCGTTGATGCGGACGACAGCTCCCCCTGTCGGGGGAGCACGGACGTTGCGATTGCCTGCGCGCAGCGTATGTAAACCAACAAACCCCAAGGAGCATCCCATGCGCATCGCCTTTATCGGTCTCGGCAACATGGGCTCGGGCATGGCGGCGAACCAAGCCAAAGCCGGCCGCGAAATCGTCGCGTTCGATCTGTCCAGCGAAGCGCTCGCGCGCGCGCAAGAGCAGGGCATGACGCCAGCCGTCTCCGCGCGTGAAGCGGTGAACGACGCCGACGTCGTCATCACCATGCTGCCCGCCGGCGACCACGTCCGCAGCGTCTATGCCGAAGCGATCCTGCCGCACGCGCCGAAAGATGCGCTGCTAATCGATTGCTCCACCATCGATGTGGACTCCGCCCGCACGGTCGCGCGCGATGCGTCGATGCAGGGCTTCCGCACTGCCGCGGCGCCCGCCTCCGGCGGCACTGCCGCCGCCGCCGCCGGTGCGCTCACCTTCATGGTCGGCTGCCGCGAACAGGATTTCGCCGAGATCGAAAGCGCCTTGAAGCCGATGGCCAAAGCCGTCATCCGCGCCGGCGACAGCGGCGCCGGCCAGGCCGCCAAGATCTGCAACAACATGCTGCTCGGCATTTCAATGGTCGGCGTCAGCGAGGCGTTCGCTTTGGCTGAAGGGTTGGGTCTCGACGCGCAGAAATTCTACGACATCGCCTCGCAAGCGTCGGGCCAATGCTGGTCGCTGACCTCGTATTGTCCGTGGCCCGGCCCGGTCCCGGCGGCGCCGTCGAACCGCGACTATGAGGGCGGCTTTGCCGCGGCGATGATGCTGAAGGATTTGAAGCTGGCGCAGGAAGCCGCCGACATCTCCGGCGCGCCAACCCCGCTCGGCGGCGCAGCGGAAGCGCTCTACAGCGAAATGGTCGAGCGCGGCTTCGGCCAGAAGGACTTCTCCTTCATTCTGCAAATGCTGCGCGGGCGGCCCTAGGTCCGCTACGGCGCCATAACCCGCTCGATCGTCTCCAGCAGCGCGCGCGGCGAGACTGGTTTGACCAGCACCGCATCGGCGCCAGCGGCGCGCGCTGCGGCGGCATGCTCGTCGCTCATGGCGCCGCTGATCATCACGATGCGTGCGCCGCGCAAGTCTTCATCTGCCCGCACCGCGCGGATGAAGGCGAGCCCATCCATGCCTGGCATGCGCTGATCGGCCAGCACT